>JADFDL010000191.1 GCA_018262875.1 Rhodocyclaceae bacterium
TACCTGCGCAATCATTTACGGCGATTCCTTGTGAAGTATGGGGCGGAAGGATAGCCCTTGCAGCTTGTCGGCGCCAGCGCTGGCCGCATCGCCGTACTGTGGAGGCTGACTTTTTCCGGACGAAAAAAGCCGGCTCGCGCCGGCCTTTCCGGATTTCCGCTCGGGCGCAGCCCGGTCTATCCTGAGTTCATCGAAGGACGGGAATGACGACGCTCAGGAAAACGCCTGAAGGCCCGTTTGGGCGCGGCCGAGGATGAGGGCGTGGATGTCGTTGCCGCCTAGCATGCCGTGCGCCATGCGTCGTTGGAGGGGTCGTTGTTTACAGCGTTCATGTACAACAATTCCAGGCCGGCCTCCCGTTCAAAATATCAGCTGACAACTCTTCGAGATGATGCCGATTTCCGAGAAGCCCGAGGCGACACGATTGGTCGGCGAGTAGTTCACGCGGAAACCGCCCAGATCGACGTCGTTCATTCCTTCCAGAGCCTTCAGGACAGACTCTCGAGTGGGCGTGGCGCCGCCCCGGCGTATCCCCTCGACCAGCACGCGCGCCGTTACATAGCCTTCGAGGTTGGTGTAATTCGGCTCGGCATTGGCGGGACCATGGCGCTTGAAGTGCTCGTTGAAGTCGCGAACGATCGGAATGGTCTTGTTGCGGATATTGGGGAAGACCTGCACCATCGACACGCCTTTCGCGTTCTCTTCGCCGGCGATGGTGCAGACGGAGTTGGTGTCGACGTAATTCAGCGTCGTTATCGGCACGGTCAGGCCGGCGGTGCGCAGGTTCTTGATCGCGTCGGCACCCTGGCTCGGCGGGCTGATGAGCACCACCATGTCCGGCTGGGTCTTGCGGACGGTCTCCACGTAGCCCAGGTCCGCCGGCTTGGCGGGACCCATCGGCACCGTGGCACGCGCGACCGGCTCCAGGCCGGCCTGTTTCAGGCTTTGTTCCACCAGCGCCAGACCGGCCTTGCCGAACGGAATCTCGACATGCAGGACCGCCAGGCGTTTCTGGCCAACGGTCAAGGCCTGCTCGACGATGCGGTCGATCTGCACCTTGTCGCCGGCGCGAACATGAAACAGATAGCGGCTGCCCGGATAGCGCAGGGTTTCCGCTCCCGGGATCACGCCGACCACCGGAATCTTGACCTCTTCCAGGACTTGCTCCTTGAGCACCTTCGTCATCGAAGGCGAACCGATGGGGAGAATAATAGCCAGCGTCGCGTCTCCGGCGGCCTTGCGCATCAGGCGGATGGTTTCGTCCGGCTTGTACTGGTCATCAATGATGACATGCCGCACCTTTTGCTTCGCCACGCCTCCGGCGGCATTCAAGGCATCGAAGAAAACCTTTGCTCCGATGCTCGCTTCCTTGCCGTCGCGCGCGACGGGACCGGTCATCGGGATAATCTGTGTTATGAGGATGTCGGCGTTTGCAACGCCACTCAGCGCCAGCACTACAGATGCCAGAATCCCGCGACTCGTTTTCATTGCAAAAGCCATCTTTCTCTCCCCCATCGATATTGACAAGCAAAAAAGTGGTTTGCGACCGCCCGTGCGGGCCACTATACAGTCGTTCCAGAAGATGTCATCGCATGAGCAACAGCGGCCTTTAGAAGATGTTTCGCCGAAAGGCCGCCGGATCAGTCTGAAAACGCCGCGATGCCCGTCTGCGCGCGGCCGAGGATGAGGGCGTGGATGTCGTGGGTGCCCTCGTAGGTGTTGACCACCTCCAGGTTCACCATGTGGCGGATGACGCCGAACTCGTCGGAGATGCCGTTGCCGCCGAGCATGTCGCGCGCCATGCGCGCTACGTCGAGGGCCTTGCCGCAGGAGTTGCGCTTCATGATCGAGGTGATCTCGACCGAGGCGGTGCCGTCGTCCTTCATGCGGCCGAGACGCAGGCAGCCCTGCAGGCCCAGCGTGATCTCGGTCTGCATGTCGGCGAGCTTCTTCTGGATCAACTGGTTGGCGGCGAGCGGGCGGCCGAACTGCTTGCGGTCGAGCACGTACTGGCGGGCGCGGAACCAGCAGTCTTCCGCTGCCCCCAGCGCGCCCCAGGCGATGCCGTAGCGGGCCGAGTTGAGGCAGGTGAACGGGCCCTTGAGTCCGGTCACGCCCGGCATCAGGTTCTCTTCCGGCACGAACACTTCGTCCATGACGATCTCGCCGGTGATCGAGGCGCGCAGGCCGACCTTGCCGTGGATGGCGGGGGCGGAGAGGCCCTTCCAGCCCTTCTCGAGGATAAAGCCGCGGATCACGTTGTCCTCCGTCTTCGCCCACACCACGAACACGTCGGCGATGGGCGAGTTGGAAATCCACATCTTCGTGCCGGACACCGAATAGCCGCCCTGCACTTTCTTGGCGCGGGTGACCATGCTGCCGGGGTCGGAGCCGTGGTTGGGCTCGGTCAGGCCGAAGCAGCCGATCCACTCGCCAGTGGCCAGCTTGGGCAGGTACTTCTGCTTCTGCGCCTCGGTGCCGAACTCGTTGATCGGCACCATGACCAGCGAGGATTGCACGCTCATCATCGAGCGGTAGCCCGAGTCGACACGTTCGACTTCGCGGGCGATGAGGCCGTAGCAGACGTAGTTGAGGCCGGAGCCGCCGTACTCGGCCGGGATGGTGGGCCCGAGCAGGCCCAGTTCGCCCATCTCGCGGAAGATCGACGGATCGGTCTTCTCGTTGCGGAAGGCATCCTGGATGCGCGGCAACAGCTTGTCCTGGCAGTACTGGAAGGCGGTGTCGCGCACCATGCGCTCTTCCTCGCTGAGTTGCAGGTCGAGGAGGAGGGGGTCGTCCCACTTGAAGGCGGCCTTCTGTTTTTCGTGAGGTTTGTTCATGATCGTTTCCAGATAAAAATTAATGGATGGTCAGTCCGCCGTCGACGGCGAGGATCTGTCCGGTGATGTAGCTCGCCCAGTCGGAGGCGAGGAAGACGAAAGCGGGCGCCACTTCGTTCGGCTCGGCCCAGCGGCCGAGCGGGATGCGTTCGAGGTACTTGTCCTTGAAGCGGTCGTCGGTGCGGATCACCTCGGTCATCGGCGTCGCCGCGCCCGGGGCGATGGCGTTCACCGTGATGCCATGGCGGCCGAGTTCCTTCGCCGCCGACTTGGTCATGCCGGCGATGGCGGCCTTGGCGGCGCTGTAGTTGATCTGGCCGATGGTGCCGAGGAGTCCCGCCGTCGAGGTGACGTTGATGATGCGGCCGGACTTGCGCTCGATCATGCCGTTCACCACCGCCTGCAGGCAGTAGAAGCTGCCGTTCATGTGCACGTCGATGACCTGCTGCCACTGCTCTTGCGTCATCTTGTGCAGCATGGCGGTGCGCGTGATGCCGGCGTTGTTCACCAGAATATCGATGCGGCCCCATTGTGCCGTGACATCGGCGGCCATCTTGTCGACCGAGGCGCGCTCGGCGACGTTGCAGGCGAAGCCCTTCGCTTCGCCGCCGTTCCGGCGGATGCCCGCGGCGATGTCGTCGGCGGCATTGGCGTTCATGTCGACCACCGCGACCTTGGCGCCTTCGCGGGCGTAGGCCTGCGCGATGGCGGCGCCGATGCCCTGGCCGGCGCCGGTGACGATTGCGATTTTGTCCTTCAATAGCATTGTGTGCTGCCCCCCGTTCCTGCTCTCCACTTCATTTCTGTTCAGGCTCGCGCGCCTGGAAATCCTTAAGCGCCTGTTCGAATTCCGCCTGCATCTGCGGCGTCACCTCGCTGCCGCACTCGTAGCAGGTGTTGGTCATGCGGTCGAACCAGCGGCAGCCGCATTGTTCGCAGGCCAACTCCGGAGCGCCGGCCGGATTGAAGAAAATCACCGGCAGGCTCCGAGGAAGGCCAGGCCGAGCGTGTCGAGGAACTCCTCGTAGCCGGCGTCCTGCAGTTCGTACTTGGTGCGCATGACGAAGAACATGATGTTGCCGGCGCGGATCTGCCGCTTCATCAGCGACAGGGTATTGTCGTCGAGGTTGCCGCGCAGTTTCTCCATCGCCTCGGCGTCAGCAACGAAGAGCAG
>JADFDL010000192.1 GCA_018262875.1 Rhodocyclaceae bacterium
GAGGGCCGCATCCGGGCGGTGCATGATGCCGCGCGCAAATACCGCGTTCCGCCGGAAGAGTTACCGCAGTTGCTGGCCGGCTGGGGCGCGCGGCTGATCGAGCTGGAAACCCTGCAGGATGTCGCCGCCCTGGCCGAACGCGAGGCGCAGGCGCAGCGGGACTATCTTGCCCGCGCGGAAACCCTGAGCAAGGGTCGCCGGAAAGCGGCGGCAAACCTCGGCAAGACGGTGACCGAGGCCATGCAGCAACTGGCCATGCCGGGCGGCCGCTTCGAGGCGGCACTCGATAAATTGCCGGAAGGCGCGGCGTACGGTCTGGAGAACGTCGAATTTCGCGTCAGCGCGCACCCTGGCCAGCCCGGCGGACCGCTGTCGAAAGTGGCCTCCGGCGGCGAGCTTTCCCGCATCGGCCTGGCCATCCAGGTCATCGCATCAAAGGCGGGCAATGTGCCGACGCTGGTCTTCGATGAGGTCGATGTCGGCATTGGCGGCGGCGTCGCCGAGATCGTCGGGCGCCTGCTCAAACAACTCGGCACTGATCGCCAGGTGCTCTGCGTGACGCACCTGCCGCAGGTGGCGGCGCAGGCCGACTGGCAGTGGTCGATTGCCAAGGAAGGGTCCGGCAATGGCGTCGTCAGCCGCGTTACGCCGCTGGATCGGGAAGGCCGTGTCGAGGAAATTGCCCGCATGCTGGGTGGCGTGAAAATCACGCCGACCACCCGCCAGCACGCGACGGAGATGCTCGGCTACTGAGCTATTCCGGGAATGCCGAACATCGTCGCGATGCCGGTGGCGATGAATACCCCCGCTGCAACAATCCGGATCGTTTTCATCGGCAGTTTCTGCGCCAGCGCCTCGCCGACCAGGACGGCGGGAATGTTGGCGATCAGCATGCCCAGCGT
This sequence comes from Rhodocyclaceae bacterium, assembly GCA_018262875.1. GTDB lineage: Bacteria > Pseudomonadota > Gammaproteobacteria > Burkholderiales > Rhodocyclaceae > Desulfobacillus. The sequence goes on from JADFDL010000192.1 coordinate 903, forward strand.
GGTGCCGATCACCACCGCGGCGAGGGCATCGAAACGCGCCCCCAGCGCCACCGTGGCCAATTGCGTCTTGTCGCCCATCTCGGCGATGAAAAAGGCGACGGTCGCGGTGACGAAGATGCCCGCCCGGTGCAGTTTGGGGTCGTCATCGAGGGAATCCGGGTGCAGCGTCCACAGGCCGAAGCCGACGAAGAGCAGCCCGGTGGCCCATGGCAGCACCGGCGGCGGGATCAGGGTGGCGAGCCAGACCCCGACGGAGCCGGCCAGCGCATGGTTGGCGAGCGTCGCCACGAAGATGCCGGCGATGATCGGCATGGGCTTGCGCAGGCGGGCGGCCAGGACGAAGGACAACAACTGGGTCTTGTCGCCTATCTCGGCCAGCGCGACGAGCACCGCCGAAGTCAGGAAGGCTTCCATCGTTTGAAGGGGCAATCAGCGATCCTGCTTTTTGTTCGGGCAGTTCGGCTTGATGCAGTCGGCGTAGAGGTAGAGGGCGTGTTCGTTCACCTGGAAGCCGCGTTCCTTGGCGACTTTGTTCTGGCGCTTCTCGATTTCGGCATCGTAAAACTCCTCCACCTTGCCGCATTGCAGGCAGACGAGGTGATCGTGGTGTTTGCCCTCGTTCAACTCGAACACCGCCTTGCCGGACTCGAAGTAGTGCCGTTCCAGCAGCCCTGCCTGCTCGAATTGCATCAGGACGCGATAGACCGTCGCCAGGCCGATGTCCATGTCTTCGGCGATCAGGGCGCGATAGACGTCCTCGGCTGTCATGTGGCGGCTGCCGGTATCGGTCTGTACCCTCCGGAACAAGTCGAGAATCTTCAGGCGCGGGAAGGTCGCCTTGAGGCCCATGCTTTTCAGGTCTTGCGAATTACTCATGGCGGCGGCCGTGAAGGAGGGAACATTGGGTATGATATAGTCTCGCGCGTTCGTTGAGAATTCCCGGCCTTTAATTCCGCATGAGATTTCTGCGCTACCTGCCTGTCCTGCTGCCTCTGGCGGCCTGTTCGAACGTGCAGATGCCCGACGTGGCATCCGCCATCACGCCCTACCGCATCGATATCCGCCAGGGCAACTACATCACCCAGGAGATGGTCGCCCAACTGAAGCCCGGCATGACGCGGGACCAGGTGCGCTTCATTCTCGGCACGCCGCTCGTGGCGGACATCTTCCATGCCGAGCGCTGGGATTACATCTACAGCTTCAAGCCGGGCCGGGGGGACGTGCAGCTGCGGCGCTTCGCCGTCTTTTTCACGGACAACAAGCTGGCGCGCGTCGCCGGTGACGTGGTCGGCTCCGAACCGGGTGAGGCCGAGGCTGCGACGACCGCCGCTGCCGGCGCGCGTTCCCGGGTGATCGAGATCGCGGCGGACGGCGAGAAGAAGAAGGAAGAAATCAAGGAAGAAGCCAAGGAGGGCGAGTCCAAGCCCGCGGCCGAGATCAAGTCCGACGGCGCGGCGCAGCCCGCCGAGAAAAAGTGAGCCCCGCCGGGCGTCCTGCCCGGCGCCGCGTTACACCGGGAGTCGAGCTATGAAGATTGCGATCGCCGGCAGTGCCGGCCGCATGGGGCGTACCCTGATCGAGGCCGTGCTGAACGCCGCAGACATGCAACTGGCTGCGGCGCTGGAGCAGCCGGGCAGTCCCTTTCTCGGCAAGGATGCCGGTGAATTCGTCGGTGCGCCCTGCGGCGTGGCCATCACGGCCGATTTCGATGCGGCGCTGGCGAACGCCGATTGCCTGATCGACTTTACGCGCCCCGCCGGCACGCTGGCGCACCTGGCAAGCTGCCACAAGCGCGGCGTGGCCATGGTCATCGGCACCACCGGCCTGGAAGTCGAGCAGAAACTGCTGATCCAGGATGCTTCGCACAGCATTCCCATCGTCTTCGCGCCGAACATGGGCGTCGGCGTGAACCTGGTCTTCAAGCTCCTCGACACTGCCGCCCGCGTGCTCAGCCAAGGCTACGATATCGAGGTGATCGAGGCACATCACCGCCACAAGGTCGATGCCCCCTCCGGTACCGCCCTGCGCATGGGCGAGGTGGTCGCCGAGGCGCTCGGCCGCGACCTGTCGACATGCGCCGTCTATGGCCGTGAAGGCGTCACCGGGGAGCGCGATCCCTCGACCATCGGCTTTGCCACGGTGCGCGGCGGCGACATCGTCGGCGACCATACCGTGCTCTTTGCCGGTACCGGCGAGCGTGTCGAGATCACCCACAAGGCTTCTTCCCGAATGTCCTTTGCCCTGGGCAGCCTGCGGGCCGCCCGTTTCCTGGCCGGAAAGCGCAACGGCCTCTTTGATATGCAGGACGTCCTGGGATTGCGGTAGTCCCACTTCTTCGGGCGCCGCCGGTTTGCAGGACGCCCCTGCCTTAGGGTAGAATTCGCAAGTTTTATCAAGGCGGGATGGGCTGAAAGCCTGTCCCGCTTTGCATATCTACAACAAGCCCGTAGCACCGACAGGAGCGCCTAAGTGTCTGATTTTCCGAAAGCCATCCTCGCCTTAGCGGATGGCACGATATTTCGCGGAATCGGCATCGGCGCGATGGGTTCCAGCGTCGGCGAAGTGGTGTTCAACACCGCCATGACCGGCTACCAGGAAATTCTCACCGACCCCTCGTACTGCCGGCAGATCGTCACCCTGACCTATCCCCACATCGGCAACACGGGAACCAATCGTGAGGATGGTGAGGCGGCGAAAGTGAATGCCGCCGGCCTGGTGATCCGCGACCTGCCGCTGGTGGCCTCGAGTTTTCGCAGCGAACAGACGCTGTCGGCCTACCTCAGAGAGGCGAGTGTCGTCGCCATCGCCGGCATCGATACGCGCAAGCTGACGCGCATCCTGCGCGAGAAGGGCGCGCAGAACGGCTGTCTGATGAGTGGCGAGGTCGATGAGGAAAAGTCAGTCGCCACAGCACGGCGTTTCCCCGGCCTGGCAGGCATGGATCTGGCCAAGGTGGTCAGCACCGACAAATCCTATGTCTGGAACGAAGGCGAATGGGCGCTCGGCAAGGGCTATGTCACGCCGGATTCCTCGCGCTTCCATGTCGTCGCCTACGACTACGGCGTCAAGCGTAACATCCTCCGCATGCTGGCCAGC
>JADFDL010000193.1 GCA_018262875.1 Rhodocyclaceae bacterium
GCCCGCAGTGCTGTGGCTGAGTTCCTCGATGCTGTCCAAGGGGAATCCTTCCATCTCGCTGGTGCAGTTACGGGATGCGCACCGGCAACTGTTGCTTGAGCTTTTGCAGCCTCAATGAGCGGAGTGATGCACAGAGTCCTGCGCGCCCTTGCAGGCTTGGCGATCGGCTTTGTGGTACTGCTGCTGACTGTGTGGGGTGCGCTGGCTCTGTGGCATCAGATGCCGGGACCTTCGGTGGTGCGATGGTTCGTCATTGCCATGTGGTCTACGTTGGGTGTGACCGTTGTCTTGTCGCGGGCGGGCTTGCTTGGGCGGCGCAATCGCAACATCGCCGGATTCGCATTTGTGATCGCAGCCGCCTCCCTGCTCATGTGGTGGGGGACGCTGCAGCCGTCACACCAGCGTGTATGGGCTGACGATGTCGCTCAGTTGCTGGAGGCCAGGATCGACGGCAACCATGTTCACCTGAATAATGTGCGCAACTTCCAGTGGCGCAGCGAAACCGACTACACCCCGCAGTGGGAGAGCCGCACATACGACCTGGATCGTCTGCGCAGCGCCGACTTGGTGCTTTCCTACTGGATGGGGCCGCACATCGCCCACACCCTGGTGTCGTTCGGCTTCGATGGCGGTGAACGCGTGGTGTTCTCGCTGGAAATTCGCAAGGAACGCCATGAGTCCTTCTCGGCGGTAGGAGGATTCTTCCGTCAGTTCGAGCAGATCCTGGTAGCCGCCGATGAGCGAGACATTGTGCGTACGCGCAGCAACGCGCGAGGCGAAGATGTTTATCTCTATCGCTTGCAGATGAATCAGGCGAGTGCCCGCGCGTTGTTTCTGGAGTATCTGAACGCGGCCAATGAACCGCGGCAGAAACCGCGCTTTTACAACACGTTAACCAGTAACTGCACGACCATCGTATTCGAGCTGGCCCGGGTCATTGCGCCCGCATTGCCAATGGACTATCGCCTGCTGCTGTCTGGATATTTTGCGCGGTACGTCTACGACCTGCATGGATTGACGCCTGGCTATCGTTACGATGAATTGCAGGCACTGGGGCATATCAACGAACGTGCCCTTGCTTCCGATGTGTCAGAGGATGACTTCTCGATGTCGATTCGACAAGGCGTGCCAGGCATCCCTGCCAACGAGGTGAATCCATGAGGTTCCCGCAGGCCTGCCTTCTCATTGCATGCGCCGCTCTTGCTCCGCTGCTGCTGGGGGGCTGCTCGATCCTGCGCGAGTTCGGCCCAGTGGTTGAAGTTCATACGCTACCTGCCAGGGAGGCCATCGAACTCAAGCGCGGCGACATCCTGACACGTGGCAAGCTCAGCGATGCGACTGTCCAGACCATCAGGGTGGCGGCATTGGATGAGCAGGCATGCGCAAAGCCGATCTCCTCGGAGTGCGCGGAGGCCTTGGCTACCGTGACGGGGGTCGCCACGGATAGACGCCTGGCTGCACTGTCCGAACTATGGCTGGCGCAGGCTCAGGCCATGAAGCCCGGCTCAGCGCAGCAAGCCGCCTGGCTTGAGACGATTCGCTATGCCTATGCTTATCTGTTCCTTGGTGACCATACTCCGGGAGAGCGGGCCTTCGAGGATCGCCAGACCCAAGTGCGGGATTGGTATAACTATGCCGTCGAGCATGCGGCCACCGGCATGTTCGAAGTTCGGCAACAAATGCCGACGCAGTTGCCCGACCAGACCAGTTGGAACATTGCAGGCTGGGAACTGAAGCTGGATATGCGCGGCGCGCGCTTACCGGGCAGTACGGCGGTGCCAGCCGAACTCCTGCCAGCCTCGTCCCTGTCTTTCCGTGGATTGCGTAGCCTCTACCGGCGCGACGGCTTTGGCGCCGAGCTTGTGGCGGTCATTCCGGACGAGTCCCTGAGCGCCGCCCCAACTCGGGGTGGTCGCCCAGCGGCAAAACATGATCAGCAACCGCTGCCCTGGAGCGAGATGCCCGCGCCGTCCATGACGGTTCTGCTGCATCCCGACGGAGACAACTTGGACAGCGTGCTGCATGCTCGTACAGCCCGTCTGACGGTGCATGACCCCTATGTGGAATCGGCCATTATGCTGCGCGGCCAACGTGTGCCGCTGGCGGCCAATTTCACGGCCGGCTATGGCGTATGGCTGGCCCGTGCCAATTTCAACCGCCAGTCGCTGCGCAGCCTGCTCGGGCGCGAGGGTGGCATCGACCGCCCGCACGTCTACTTGATGCAGCCCTACGATCCGAACAGGCGGATCATCGTCATGCTGCACGGACTGGCCAGCAGCCCTGAAGCCTGGGTGGAACTCGCCAACGAAATCCTGGGCGATGAGGCCCTGCGCCAGCATTACCAGATCTGGCAGGTCTACTACCCGACCAACATGCCAGTCGCGTTGAACCACGCCATGATTCGCAGGGCGCTCGGGGATACGCTGACGCATTTCGACCCATCCGGCCAAGCGCCGGCGTCGTCCGACCTCGTGCTGGTGGGGCATAGCATGGGCGGGGTCATCGCGCGGTTGATGGTGTCGTCAACCGATCAATCGCTGGTGCAATTGGCTGCGGATCACAGTCGGTTGACGCCGCAGCAGATCAGGCGCATTGATCCCATGTTGCGCTTCGAGCCCTTCCCGAATGTCAGCAGTGCCATCTTCATCGCGGCGCCTCATCGGGGCACATCGGTCGCGGGTGGACGCCTGGGGCGCTGGATGGCGGGATTTATCCGCTTTCCCATTACGGTGCTCGAAGAACTCGCCCATACACTGACACCCAATGCGGCCGCCAGCAGCCGTGAAAGCCTGGCAACCATTCCCAATAGCGTGAACAATCTCGACGAAAACGATCCGTTCGTGCGTACGGCGGCGGGCTTTCCCATCTCATCCCAGGTGCGCTATCACTCGATCGTGGCCCAAGCCAATTCCGAAGTGGCCCTCGATGATTCCGATGACGGTCTTGTGCCTTATCGCAGCGCACATCTTCCCGGCGCACAGTCCGAGAAAGTCATTATTTCGGGGCACAGCGTGCAACAGAGCGCGGCCGCGATACTGGAGATCCAGCGTATTCTGAGAGAGGACATGGCTCTGCGGGAAGCGCATTTACAGCCATAGACAACTGCCATCTGCTGTGCGCGGCCGAGCTGATTTCGGATTTCGTATGGGCGTAATGCATTCATCTGAATGCGCAAAGAGCATCAGACTTACTGTTGCCCGCTCGACGCTGGCACAGTGGGTCGGTGCGTGCGGCGCGCAACTGCAGCCGATGGTAAAGGCGCTGGATGACGAACTGCGTCGCCACGTGGTGCTGCACGCCCACGAGACGCCGATGCTCAAGCCCAAGCATCTTGGCGACGGCAAGGCGTACCCAACGTGATCCGCCGTCTGGCGGCGACCCAGCCCATGCTCGACAAAATCGTCGGCCACCAACGCCACATCGCTCAGGCCTACGGCATATCGATGGAGCATGCGCGCTGGCTGTTGACCACCGTGGCGTTCCACTGCCTTGCCGTGGCCGACACGGTGTACTCGGTCGCCGAACGGGAACCCGTCGTGGATGCAGACCGTGCGACGGAGGAAGCCGAGATGGAGGCCGAACTCAACAGGGCATGCACGCACTCATTGTTGGCATGCTGGCCTTGATGGATGCTGATGGCCTTTCAGGAGATAGTTGATCGTCGTTCTCGTTTGTGGGGGTTGAATGGAAATCCAGGGATGCCGTAATTGAGGAGCCTGGACGGCGTATCGTTCAGGAACAAACACGCACGGGCGGCCAGGCCCTGCCGTGGCTCGACATGACGGCCTTCCTGCGCGGGGCCATCGACCTTGCGCTAGACAACCATGCCAATGCGCCACGCAGCAATACGCAATGGGTGTTCTTCGACCGTGGCCTGATCGACGCGGCGGCAGCACCCCAGGCACTGGACGGCACTACTATTCTGGACACGATTGCCCAGTCGCATCGCTACCACTCGCGCATCTTTCTGGCCCCGCCGTGGCCTGAAATC
>JADFDL010000194.1 GCA_018262875.1 Rhodocyclaceae bacterium
GGTTTCTCCATCCGCCGCCCGGTTTTCACGGTGATGCTGGTCCTGGCCATCGTGGTCGTGGGCCTGGTTTCGCTCAGCCGCCTGCCCATCGACCTGATGCCCGAGATCGTGTTTCCCACCCTGGGCATCATGACGTCCTATGAGAACACCGGCCCGGAAGAGATCGAACAGATCATCACCCGGCCGATCGAGGAGGCCATGAGCGCCGTGCCCGGGGTCGAGGAGGTCTTTTCCGTCTCTTCCGAGGGCAGCAGCAGCGTGCGCGTGATGTTCGCCTGGGGCACCGACCTGGATGCGGCCGCCGACGATATCCGCGAGCGGCTGGACCGGGTGATCCCGCGCCTGCCCGACGACGTCGACCGGCCGATGCTGCGCAAGTTCGACCCGGCCATGATGCCGATCCTCATCGTCGGCGCCCTGAGCAACCTCGATCCCATCCAGACGCGGCGCATCATCGACGAGCAGATCGCCTACCGCCTGGAGCGCGTCCCGGGCGTGGCCTCGGTCGATATCTGGGGCGGGCACGAGCGCGAGATCCAGGTCAACCTGGACGCCGCCAAGGTCAAGGCCCTGGGCCTGCCGCTCGACCGTATCATCGCCGGCATCCGCGAGGGCAACGTCGACCTGCCGGCCGGCGTCATCGAGCGAGGCAACTACGAGATCCTCATCCGCATCCCCGGCGTCTTCACCGGCACGAAGGAGATCCGCGAGACCGTCGTGGCCATGCGCGACGGCGTCCCCATCCGCCTGCAGGAGATCGCCGAGATCGTGGATACGCATCGCAAGATCACGCGCGTGGTGCGCATCAACGGCGTGCCCGGCACGCGCATCGCCGTCTACAAGCAGTCGGGGACCAACACGGTCGAGGTGGCCGAGGGCGTGTTCAAGGAGATCGCGCGCATCCAGGAGGACCGGCCGCAGATCCAGCTCATCCCCGTGCGCGACAGCTCGGAATACATCAAAAACGCCATCGGCAACGTCAGTTCCACCGCCGTTTACGGCGGCCTGCTGGCCGTCCTTGTCCTGCTCCTTTTTCTGGGCAGCGTGCGCAGCACCCTGGTCATCGCCACTGCTATCCCCATTTCGATCGTGGCCACATTCGCCCTGATCTATTTCGGCGGCTTCACCCTGAACATCATGTCCCTGGGCGGCCTGGCCCTGGGCATCGGCATGCTGGTGGATAATTCGATCGTCGTGCTGGAGAACATCGTGCGCCTGAAGGAAGGCGGGGCGGCGCCCAAACAGGCCGCCCTGGACGGAACGCACGAGGTTGCCGCGGCGGTCGTGGCCAGCACCCTGACCACCATCGTCGTGTTCCTGCCCATGGTCTTCGTACGCGGCATTGCCGGCATCATGTTCAAGCAGCTGGCCTTCGTGATCAGCTTCGCCCTGATCTGTTCGCTGTTCGTCGCCCTGACCATGGTGCCCATGCTCTCCAGCCGTTTCCTGACCCATCGGGAAGCGGGGAATTCGCGGCTGGAGCGCTGGAAGGTGCGAACGACGGCCGCCATCCAGCGCGGGCTCGCCGTCCTGGAGCTGAAGTACCGGAAATCACTGCACAGCGCCCTGGACCACCGCTTCAAGGTGCTGGGCGCCGTGGCTCTGCTGCTGGTCGTCAGCATCCTGCTGGTGCGCCTGGTGGGCAGCGAGTTCATGCCCACCACCGACGAGGGCGAAGTGCGCGTGAGCGTCGAGATGGAGGTCGGCACGCGCCTGGCCGTCATCGACGAAAAGTTCAAGGTCATCAGCGCCATCGTGCGCCGCTACGTGCCGGAATTGACCTCGATCGAAGAGAGCATCGGCGGCGGCGGCTGGCGTTCCGGCTCGCACACCGGCGACATCACCATCAAGCTGGCGCCCAAGGCCGAGCGCTCGCGCTCCAACGAGGAGATCGCCGCCGTCCTGCGCCGCAGCCTGCAGGGCATCCCCGGCACGGTCATCCGCACCCGCGCCAGCGGCGGGGTGAACTTCATGCGCGGCGGCGGCGACCAGGAAAGCGTCCAGGTGGAGATCCGCGGTTTCGACCTGGAGAAAAGCGAGGCCCTGGCCCAGCAGGTGAAAGCGGTCATCGAGGGCGTGCGCGGGGTTTCCGACATCCGCCTCAGCCGCGACATGGGCAAGCCCGAGGAGCTCCTGGTCATCGACCGCCAGGCGGCGGCCGACATGAAGCTCTCGGTGAGCCAGATCGGCGGCACCCTGGAGACGGTGCTCTCCGGCACACAGGCCAGCACCTACCGCGAGGGCGGCGACGAATTCCGCATCCTGGTCAAGGTCAAGGACGCCGAGAAAATGTCCCTGGACGACGTGCTGAACCTGACGCTGACCAACAGCGACGGCCAGCCGGTCAGCCTGCGCAATGTCGTCGACGTCAGGGCGCGCAGCGGCCCGCAGCGCATCGAACGGCGGGACCGCGAGCGCGTGCTGACCATCTCGGCCGAGATCGAGGACCGCGACCTGAGCGCGGTTTTGGCCGATATCCGCGCCGGCATCCGCCGCGTGCCCATCCCGCGCGATTTCGAGATCACCTTCACCGGCGATTTCGAAGAGCAGCAGAAGGCCTTCCGCGAGCTGCTGCTCAGCATCATCCTCTCGCTGCTGCTGGTCTACATGGTCATGGCCATGCAGTTCGAGTCGGTGCGCGATCCCTTCATCGTCATGTTCTCGGTGCCGCTGGCGGCCATCGGCGTCATCTGGATGCTGCTGATCACCGGCACTACCTTCAACATGCAGTCCTACATCGGCTGCATCATGTTGGGCGGCATCGTGGTCAACAACGCCATCCTGCTGGTGGACCACACCAACCTGCTGCGCCGGCGCGACAAGATGGCGGTGCGCGAGGCCATCGAGGAGGCGGGACGGCGGCGGCTGCGGCCCATCCTGATGACCGCCATGACGACCATCCTGGCCATGGTCCCCCTGGCCCTGGCGCTGGGGGAGGGCAGCGAGGCCCAGGCGCCGCTGGCGCGCGCCGTGGTCGGCGGGCTGCTGAGCTCCACGGTGATCACCCTGCTGGTCGTGCCGGTGGTCTATTCGCTGTTCGAGGGCAAGAAGGACAGGAATTAGCCGCCGGAGCGTTCCAGCGGCCGCTTGCCGGTCAGTGGTGGCAGCCGTGGCCGCCGCAGGCGTTGTCGAAGGTGAGCTCGGTGAGCTCGCCGGCGGCGAACTTGTCGACCGCCTGCTGCACCGTGTCGCCGGCCAGCAGAAAGACCTTGATGCCGCCCTCGTTCAGCAGCTGCACGGCGCGCCGGCCCATGCCGCTGGTCAGCACCGCGTCGACACCCAGCCCGGAGATCATGCCCAGGGGCTGGCAGGCGCCATGGGCGTGGTGCGAGTTGTCGTTGGCCACGATCTGGACGCTTTTGGCATCCGTGTCGTAGATGGTGAAAAATCCGGCGCTGCCGAAATGGTCGTGCACCGTTTCAGTCAGGCCCTTGTTCCCGGAGGTCGGCAAGCATATCTTCATGGTGTTCTCCTTGATTTAGCGTCGATGGATGTGGATGGCCTTGTCGTGGAGCAGGGCGTCGGCGATCTTGAACCTGCCCGTTTCCAGCAGCCGTTGCACGGTGCCGCGGGAGACGCCCATCCTTGCCGCCGCCGCGATCTGGCTCAGCTGGTCGTGATCGCACAGGCGAACGGCCTCGAACTCGTCGAGCAGGATCTCCGCCACCGCAAGTTCAGCCAGCGGCGTCGAGCGCGGCTTGAATACTTTTTCCGCCTCGAGCATGCGGCAGCAGCGGTGTTTTTTGCAGCGCGGCATTCACTGTCTCCAATTGTGCATATGCACATAATAGTCCGGTTCATCTCCCCTGTCAAACTCTTTTTTATTTTTCCCCGGAACCGGGTTCCGCTGGTTTCACCTGGGTCAATTGCTCCGGGAATTCTTTTACGATAAACTCATTTCAGAGGTGTTCCATGGCTGTTGTGCTCAATATCGCCGTTCGCGACGCC
>JADFDL010000195.1 GCA_018262875.1 Rhodocyclaceae bacterium
CGGCACCTTCCCCAACCACCACCCCGATCCGTCCAAGCCGGACAACCTGAAGGATGTCATCCGCGCCCTGCAGGAGACCGATGCGGAACTTGGGCTAGCCTTCGACGGCGACGGCGACCGCCTCGGCGTGGTGACCAGGGACGGCGAGATCATCTACCCGGACCGCCAGTTGATGCTCTTCGCCGCCGACGTGCTGGCGCGCAATCCGGGCGCGCAGATCATCTACGACGTGAAATGCTCGCGCAACCTGGCCCGCTCGATCCGCCACCAGGGCGGCGTGCCGCTGATGTGGATGACCGGCCATGCGCTGATCAAGGCCAAGCTGAAGGAAACCGGCGCCCCGCTCGCCGGCGAGATGAGCGGTCACACCTTCTTCAAGGAGCGCTGGTACGGCTTCGACGACGGACTCTACGCCGGCGCCCGCCTGCTTGAAATCGTCTCGCGCTGGAAGGACGCCAACTGGCCGCTCAAGCACCTGCCCGACGCGGTGTCGACGCCGGAGCTCAACCTGAAGATGCAGGAAGGCGAGCCGCACGCCCTCATCGCCGAGCTGCAGAAGACCGCACGCTTCGAGGGGGCGCAGGAAGTCATCACCCTCGACGGCCTGCGCGTCGAGTATGCCGACGGCTTCGGCCTGATGCGCGCCTCCAACACCACGCCGGTGCTGGTGCTGCGCTTCGAGGCCGACAACGCCAGGGCGCTGGCCCGCATCCAGGCCGACTTCCGCCGCGTGCTGCGAAAGGCGCGGCCCGACCTGCTGCAGGCCTTCTAAAGGTTGCGCCGCTCCGGCCGATAACAGGGGAATGCCCGCCGCCCAGGAAATCTTCATCGGCCGCCAGCCGATCCTCGATCGCTACCAGCGCCTCTACGCCTATGAGCTGCTGTTCCGCCGCGGCACGCAGAACAGCGCCGAGGTCACCGACGACCTCGCCGCCACGGCGACCGTCCTCAGCCACGTGTTTTCCGAGCTCGGCCTGGAGGCGGCGCTCGGTCCCTACCTGGGCTTCGTCAACCTCGATGCGCGCATGCTGGCGAGCGATGCGATCGAGCTGCTGCCGCGCGAAAAATTCGTGCTCGAGGTGCTGGAGACCGTCGAGATCACCCCGGCGGTGGTCGCGCGCTGCCGCGATCTGAAGGACAAGGGCTACACCCTGGCGCTGGACGACTTCGTCGCCTTCGAGGAAAAGCACACGCCGATCCTCGAGCTGGCCGACATCGTCAAGGTGGACCTGATGGGCATGGATGCCGGCGCCCTGGAGAAAACCGTCAAGGCGCTGCGCCCCTGGAAGGTGAAGCTGCTCGCCGAGAAGGTGGATGACGAGGCGCAGGTCAGGATGTGCAGCGACCTCGGCTTCGAGCTGTTCCAGGGGTATTACTTCGCCAAGCCGACCATCATCGCCGGCAAGAAACTGTCGCAGTCCGAGCTGTCGCTGATCCGGCTGCTCGGCCTGATCCTCGACGATGCCGAAACGCCCCAGATCGAAGACATCTTCAAGCAGGAGCCGGGGCTGACGCTGAACCTGATGCGCCTAACCAACTCGGCGACGTCCGGCCTGCGCCAGAAGATCACCTCGCTGCGCCACGCCATCACGGTGCTGGGGCGGCACCAGTTGCAGCGCTGGCTGCAGCTGCTGCTCTACACCAATCCCTCCGGCGGCGGCGCCAACCCGCTGCTGCAGGTGGCCGCCACGCGCGGGCGCTTTCTCGAACTGCTGGCCGGCGACCTGATGGGCGCCAGCCCCGATTTCGAGGACCGCTCCTTCATGACCGGCATCATGTCGCTGATACCGGCGCTGCTGCACGTTCCGATCTGCGAGGTGATCGCCACCCTGAACGTCGCGCCCGACGTGCGCGAGGCGCTGGAACAGCGCGGCGGGGTGCTCGGCAGGATGCTGCTGCTGGCGGAAAAACAGGAGGAAGGCGACATGGAATCGTGCTTCGCCCTGTCGTCGGAACTGCCGGGCGTGGACACGGAGCGGGTGAATGCCATCCTGACCCAGGCGCTCGCCTGGGCCAACAACATAGGGCGTGAAGCGGCTAGCTGACCGCCTTCAGGATCAGCGGTTTCGCCGTCTCGGGGAGACTGACTTTCCCGGCGAGGACGAAATCGCGCGCGCCGGACGACATTTTCTGCCAGGTCTTGCGGATGATGTCGATCCACTTCGCCTCGTCGTAGTCCGGATGGCGGGCGAAAAAGCCGGCGAGGTAGTGTTCGAGGAAGACCAGGTCGGTGACGTCCTCCAGCAACTGCGTTTCGGCGTTCGACTTTATGCCTCTTTTGCCGACCGCGGCCTTCACCCGCTCGATGGTCTCCGCGTCGTAGCCGGCCTCCTGCAGGAGACGCCCGGCGGTCTCGGCGTGGAAGGCATAGAGGCCGCTGCGCCATTGCAGATAGCCCGCACGATCCATCGGATAGTCCGAGCGAGGCGTCTTCCAGCGCTGGATGTGCTGGGCGCGCACGGCGAGCTGAACCGCTTCCGCGGCCTCCGGCGCGAAGCGCGCCAGCATCGCGCTCATGCGCCGCCCGTAGAGCAGTTCCTTCGGCTGGCCTTCCTCGACGTTGGGGTCTTCGGCATTCGCCGCGTCGATGGCGGCCAGCGCCGCCGCGAAGCGTTGCGGGGCGGCGATCATGTCGCCCGTTTCGCCAGCCAGTCGCGGATCGCCATGCCGGTGCCCGAATCCCAGGGGCGCAGCTTCTCGGGCGCGATCAGGCGGAATTCGGCCAGCTCCTCGCTCAGCGCGATCTCGCCTTCGGCCACGATGTGATAGGCGATGATGATTTCGTTCTTGCGCTGGAAGGGATACACGCCGATGAAATGTGCGGCACGCGTGTCGAGGCCCAGCTCTTCCTTCACTTCGCGCGCCACGCCTTCCTCGGGTGTCTCGTCGCGCTCCATGAAACCGGTGATGAGGCCGTAGAATTTTTCCGTCCAGGCGGCATTGCGCGCCAGAAGCACCAGCCCGTTGTACTCGACCAGCCCTGCCAGCACCGGCAAGGGGTTGTCCCAGAAAACGAAGCCGCAGGCCGCGTCCGGGCAGGACAGACGCACGCGCCCGGCAAACTCGCCCTCGGCGAGTGGCGTCGCACAGCGCGGGCAAAAGCGCATCAGAGCCTGGCCGCCACCCAGTCCGGCACCGAGGCCAGCGCGCGAGCCAGATGCTCGGGCTGGGTGCCGCCGGCCTGCGCCATGTCGGGTCGGCCGCCGCCCTTGCCGCCGACTTGCCCAGCGACGAAATTCACCAGCTCGCCGGCCTTCACCTTGCCGGTAAGGTCGCTGCTGACGCCGGCGATGAGCGAAGCCTTGCCGTCGGCGGCGGCGCCCAGCACGATGACGCAGGATTTGAGCTTGTCCTTCAACTTGTCCAGCGTCTCGCGCAGCGCCTTGGCGTCGGCGCCGTCGAGCGCGGCGGCGAGCACCTTGATTCCTTTCACCTGCGCCGCCTGACCGGCGAGATCGTCGCCCTGGCTGGCGGCCGCTTTGGATTTCAACCGTGCCAGCTCCTTCTCCAGCGCCTTGACCTGGTCGAGCACCTGGCCGACCTTCGCCGCCACTTCCTGCGGCTGCGCCTTCACCGCCGCCGCCACCTCGGCGAGTTCCTGTTCCTGCTGCTGCACGGCGTCCAGCGCGCCCTCGCCGGTGACGGCCTCGACGCGGCGAATGCCTGAAGCAACGCCGCCTTCGGAGAGAATCTTGAAGAAGCCGATGTCGCCGGTGCGCGCGACGTGAACGCCGCCGCACAACTCGCGCGAACTGCCGATGTCCATCACGCGCACCGTGTCGCCGTACTTCTCGCCGAACAGCGCCATGGCGCCGGACTTCACCGCGTCGTCGAACGACAACAGGCGGGCGCAAGCCTCGGCGTTGGCGAGAATCTCGCGATTGACGATGCGTTCGACGGCACGGATCTCGTCGTCCGTCATCG
>JADFDL010000196.1 GCA_018262875.1 Rhodocyclaceae bacterium
ATCACCAGCCCCAGCACGTCGTCGATCACCGCCGCGCCGAGCACGATGCGCGCTTCGCGCGAATCGAGTTTGCCAAGGTCGCGGAAGACGCGGCCGGTGATGCCGACCGAGGTCGCCGCCAGGGTGGCGCCGAGGAACAGGTAGGCGTTCTGCGACTGCCCCGGCAGCAGCAGCGGCCCGACGAGGAAGGCGCCGAGCGCAAAGGGCGCGGCAATGCCGACGGCCGCCACCGCCGTGGCGCGGCCGCCGACGCGCACCAGGTCGTCGAGCCGCGTCTCCAGGCCGATCTGCAGCAGCAGCACGATGACGCCCAGCTCGGCGATGAAGGCGATGATGGGGTCTTTCGCCACGCTGTCGAAGTAATGAAAGCCGAACAGCGAGAGGTTGCCGAGCGCCACGCCAAGCAGCAGCTCGCCCAGCACGGCGGGGAAGCCGAGCTTCTGCGCCAGCGGCGCGAACAATCGCGCCGACATCAGGATGAGGGCAAGCCAGACGAGGTTCTCGCCGACGACGCCAGCACTGGCGGCATGGGCCAGGCCAGGCAGGAGAAGCAAGGCGGCAACAACCGGCTTCACGATTGGGTTCCGCTTGCCGGCGGCATCGGATCCGCCGCCTTCTCCGGCGCGGCATCGTCGTCCCTTTGCCCGATGTCCCGGTAGCGCTCGCGCAGCAGCTCGTAGCGCCGCTCGCGCGCCTCTTCGACGTCGCGCAGCACGCGGCGCAGCGGCACGCCGAGGCGGGTCAGCGTCTGCGCCGCCAGCATCAGGCTGCCCTCCATGACCTCCGGCACCACCTCGGTGGCGCCGGCGCGCTTCAGCTCGTCGAGGTGGGCGTCGTCCGCCGCCCGCACGATGACGGGCAGGTCGGGCCGGCGCGCGCGCACGATGCCGAGTATCTTGACCGCCGAGGGCACGTCCGGCGAGGTGACAACGACGATGCGTGCCCGCTCGATCCCGGCGGCAAGCAGCACCTCGCGCCGCTCGGCGTTGCCGAACACCACGTTCTCGCCCGCCGTCAGCGCCTGCTGCACGCGGTGGGCGTCCATGTCGAGGGCGATGAAGGGGATCTTCTCCTTGTAGAGGAAGCGGGCGACGCTCTGCCCGGTGCGGCCGTAGCCGCAGACGATGGCGTGGTCCTGAATGCTGAAGGCGTGGGCCGCCACCTCCTGCAGGGCGGCCGAGTGCCGCAGCCAGTCGTCGCGCGACAGTTTTTCGCCGATCGCGCGCGACCGCTCGATGACGAAGGGCGCTGCCAGCATCGACAGCAGCATGCCGGCGAGCGAGGGCTGCACCACCTCCGGCGCGAGCAGGCCGTTGACGCTCGCCAGGGTCAGCAGCACGAAGCCAAACTCGCCGGCCTGCGCCAGCTGCGCGGCGGTACGGAAGGCGACTGCGGTGTCGGCGCCGGACAGGCGCGTGACGATCAGCATGAGCAGGCCCTTGCCGGCCACCAGCCCGATCAGCACCAGCGCCACCCACTCGATGCGCTGCCAGACGATGGCGAGGTCGAGCAGCGCGCCGATGGTGATGAAGAACAGGCCGAGCAGTACGTCGCGGAAGGGGCGGATGTCGGCTTCCACCTGGTGGCGGTACATGGTTTCCGAGATGAGCATGCCGCCGAGGAAAGCGCCGAGGGTAAGCGAGAGGCCGGCCCAGTCGGTGAGGAAGGCCAGCGCGATGGTGACCCACAGCACGTTGAGCATGAACAGCTCGGCCGACTTGCGCCGCACCACGATGTCGAACCAGCGCCGGATCAGCGGCCGCCCGGCGACGATCACCAGCAGCAGCACGGCCAGCGTCTGCGCCAGGGCCTTGCCCAGCACCTCGACGAGGTGGGAGGTGTCGGCCAGGGCGGGGATCAAGATCAGCATGAACACCACCATCAGGTCCTGGAACAGCAGGACGCTCATGGTGCGCCGCCCGGAGGCGGAGTGCAGGTCGAGCTTCTCGGCGAGCAGGCGGCCGACGATGGCGGTCGACGACATGGCATAGATCGCCCCCAGCGCCAGCCCGCCCTGCCAGGGAATGCCGCCGAAATAGGCAATCGCCATGGTGGCCAGCGTCGTCACCGCGACCTGGGCGCCGCCCAGGCCGAACACCTGCCAGCGCATGGAAACAAGGCGCGGCAGGGAGAACTCGAGGCCGATGGAGAACATCAGGAAAACCACGCCGAACTCGGCCAGACGCCCGGTCTGCTCGCTCTCGTGCAGCCAGCCCAGGGCATGCGGGCCGACGGCGACGCCGATGGCGAGGTAGGCCAGCATCGAGGGCAGGCGGACGGCCTTCGCCAGCGCGACCATAAGGACGGCGGCGGTAAGCAGGAGCAGGACGACGCGTAGCCCTTCGTGCATGGATGGCAAGTCAGTGTTGGGGCCGCTATTGTAGGTCGGCCTTCAGGCCGACAAAGGCGATCGATTTGCCGCCGCCGTCGGCCTGAAGGCCGACCGGCCTACAGTAGCCTAATTCTGCGTCGCCGGTGCGGTCTGCACGACCTGTGCGGCGGCAACGCCTTCCTTCTGCTTCTCGTGCGGATGCCAGCCGAGGATCAGCAGCAGGGCGAAGAAGCCGGCGACGTAGGCGATCGGGATGTACCAGCCGTGGCGCAGCCACTGGCCGACCGACTTCGCCTCGGGAAACAGGTTGGACAGCGCCACGCCGGCGGAGGAGCCGAACCAGAGCATCGAGCCGCCGAAGCCGACGGCATAGGCGAGGAAGCCCCAGTCGTAGCCGCCCTGCTTCAGCGCCAGCGCGGTGAGCGGGATGTTGTCGAACACGGCGGAAATGAAGCCGAGGCCGAGCGCCGACGGCCAGGAAGCCGGCGGCAGCTTTTCCACCGGCATCATCGAGGCGCAGGTCACCAGGGCGAGCAGGAAGACCGAGCCCTTGACGGCGTCCGGCAGCAGGCTCCACTCGGGCTTCCTCAGCGGCACGGCGGCGAGCAGCACCACCCATACGGCGACGCCGAGGAAGGGGAAATGATCGGCCGCCTCAGGGAACTTCAGGTTCACCGTGACGTTGGTGGCGATGGCACCGGCGAGGATGGCGCCGACGATGCCGACGCGCGCCCAGTCGACGCGGTGCGCCGCCTGCAGGTTGCGCACGATGGCCTGATGCCTGTTCTGCTGCAGGGCCGCCGGGATGCCGAACACCACCAGCGCCACCGCGGCGGCGACATAGGCCTCGACCACGTCGATGGGGCTGACGCCGGCGATCCACATCATGGTGGTGGTGGTGTCGCCTACCACACTGCCGGCGCCGCCGGCGTTCGAGGCGGCGACGATGGCCGCTAGATAGCCGATGTGCACCTTGCGCCTGAAGACGCTGGCCGCGACGGTGCCGCCGATCAGGGCCGCGGCGATGTTGTCGAGGAAGCCCGACAGCACGAAGATGATGACGAGCAGCACGAAGGGGCCGACCCAGCCTTCCGGCAGCAGCTTCGGCAGCACCTCCGGCACGCCGCTGTCCTCGAAATGCCGCGCCAGCAGGGCGAAGCCGACCAGCAGGCAGAGCAGGTTCACCAGCAGCACCCATTCGTGCGCCATGTGGACGCCGAAGCCGGCCAGCCCCGGGCCGGTCTTGAAGCCGGTGAAGGCGATCTTGTAGACACTGATCACCGCCAGGCCGGTCAGCGCCACCTTCAGCACATGGTGGTGGAACAGGGCGACGCCGAGCAGGGTCAGCGCGAAAAGGATGAAATCGACCGGGATGCCGAACACGGCGGGGCCGTCCGCCGCACGGGCGAGCGGCGCAGCCAACATCAGGGCGCCGGCGAGGAGCGGGCGAAGGCCAGGGCCACGGTATACAGGATTCATTGCGGTCTCCGAGAGCAGCGGCGAATTTTATCATCAGGGCGCGCGCGTTCGCCGGAAATCCGGCGGGTATTTGCCGCACTGTCCAGAGACTCGTCAGATTTGCGGCA
>JADFDL010000197.1 GCA_018262875.1 Rhodocyclaceae bacterium
TTGTCGCCGGTCGCGGTAGCCTTGGCGAAGCGGGCGATGGCGAGGATGTGGCCGGCCTCCTCGCGCGAGAGGAAGCGCCCTTCCTGGCGGGCGCGTTCGAGGTGGTAATGGCAGACGTAGTTGGCGCGGCCCTTGAGCAGCGCGATGCTGGCCGGCGCCTTCAGCGCGTCGCGCAGCATCGGCAGGTCGCGCTGGAAAAGCTGATCCTGCAAAGTCTTGGTGCCGGTGGACACGATCACCTTGCCGCCGGCCATCAGCGCCGGCGCCAGGTAGGCGAAAGTCTTGCCCGTGCCGGTGCCCGCCTCCGCCACCAGCACGCCGTGCGACTGGATGGCGGCGGCAATGCGCTCGGCCATCTCGATCTGCTGCGGGCGCACGCGATAGCCGGGGATGGCGCGGGCGAGCGCGCCGCCGGCGGCGAAAACGGAATCGAGGGTCACAGCAGGGTATGCCAGCCCGATCTGGCGGCGCGCTTGTCGAAGGTGCAAGTCGTTTCGCAGCCGCAGGCCTCATTCACCGCGCCAATCAGGTAGTCGGCGAAATCCGCCTGACCCGCCTGAAACGCGCGCAGCGCCGCCCAGGCCACCGCCGTCTCCTGCACACGCAGTTCGGCCGAGGAGAGAATCGCCGTCAGAACCTTGACCACTTCCGCCTTGGCGTAGCCGTAGCCGCGCCCGAGCACCCAGGCCAGTTCCGCCAGCACGACGTGCGAGACATGGCCGGGCGCATCCTTGCTGCAGCGCGCCTCGATAAGGCGGCCGGCGGTTTTCGCCTGCGCGGCGTCGTCGCGCACGATGTAGCGCAGCAGCACATTGGTGTCGAGGCCGATCACGGCCGCTTCTTCCGGGCGCCGCGCTCGGCGATCACCGCGTCGATTTCCTCCAGGCTGAGCGCCCGCGCCGGCCGCGGCAGGAGCGCCTTCAGTTCGGTCACCGGGCGCGTGGCCGGCACGATGCGCACCGATCCGTCCGGATCGACGAGGAATTCCAGGCGGTCGCCGACATGCAGCTTGAGCGAGTCGCGCACCGCCTTCGGGATGGTGATCTGGCCCTTGCTGGTGAGGGTGGCTTCCATGTCCTTACCTCCTGACTGATTCCTTACTAGCTGGTAAGGATAGCACACAACACGCTCAGGGAAGTTCCTCCACCTTCAGTTGCACGCGCCGCCCCGTGCTGCCGCCGCGCGTGGAATGGCGCAGCACGCCCGACTCCTCGCCGGAGCGCTCCTCGACAGAGCCGCCGAGGTCGATCCACTCACCCAGGCGCCCGGACACCGTCGTCGTCAGGCGCTGCACGTTGGCGCTGCCCGGGCCGTAGCGGCCCGGCGTGTCGTGGGTCGGGCTGATGGTCAGCGTGACGTTGTCGCCGGCGAGCTGCGGCTCGGCGCTGAAGCCGGTGCCGAGGTCGCGGTACACCACCGACTCCGACACCACCGCCCCGCCCGGCCCCACCACCACCTGGCGCAGCGGCACCGGCACCGAGGTGCCGACGTTGATGAAGGCCTTGCCACTTTCCACCACCTGCACCTGCTGGGCGACGCGCTCGCTGTCGACGCTGCGCGAATCGTAGACCTGGCCGCGCACCACGTCGCCGCCGCGGCGCACCTCCACCCCGGAGCCGCCGACCACCGTGCGGCGGCTCTCGATCGTCGTGCCGCCCGAGGACACCCGTCCCGACACCTCGCCGCCGCGCGCCGTCGCCGTACTGTCGGCATCCTGCCGCACCGAGATCAGCAGCCGCCGCGGCGGCCGGTCGATGGCGGCGAGCAACTCCCGGATCTGCTGCCGGTTGGCCGCCGAGGCGCGGATGAATATCTTGTTGTTCATGCCCGAGAGCGTGCCGCCCGGCTCGACGAAGGGCCGCAACTGCGGCAGCACCTGCTCCGCCGTGCGGCTCTTCAGGTCGATGATTTCGAGCTGCTGCTGGGCATGGGCCGCGCCGAGCGCCAGCAGCAACAAGGCGGCAATGCACAGTCGAAGAATCTTCATGGCGCCTCCAGTAAACAATTCCATCCTGCCCCTCCTCTGCCGCCGGGTCAAACCCGGTCGAGCGGGCTCGTCACGCCGCGGCCGCCGCGGTTCAGGACGTGGGTGTAGATCATCGTCGTCGACACGTCGGCATGGCCGAGCAGCTCCTGCACGGTGCGGATGTCGTAGCCGCCCTCCAGCAGGTGCGTGGCGAAAGAATGGCGCAGGGTGTGCGGCGTCGCCGGCTTGTTGACGCCGGCGTCGCGCACCGCCTGGCGCATGGCGCGCTGCACGGCCTGATCCTGCAGGTGGTGGCGCCGCTCGATGCCGCTGCGCGGATCTTCCGAAAGATTCGCCGAGGGAAACACGTACTGCCAGCCCCAGTCGCGCGAAGCATTCGGATACTTGCGCTCCAGCGCATAGGGCAGATGCACCGCGCCGCGCCCGGCGGCCAGATCCTGCTCGTGCAGCGCCTTCACCCGCTTCAGATGTTCGGCCAGCGGCGCCGCCAGCGCCGCCGGCAGCATGGTGACGCGATCCTTGAAACCCTTGCCGTCGCGCACCAGGATTTCCTTGCGCGAAAATTCCACATCCTTCACGCGCAGGCGCAGGCCCTCCATGATGCGCAGCCCCGCGCCGTAGAGCAGGCTGGCGATCAGCCAGTGCGTGCCGGACAGGCGCGAGAGCACGGCATGCACCTCGTCGCGCGTCAGCACCACCGGCAGGCGCTTCGGCGCGCGGGCGCGCTCGACGTTGTCGAGCCATGGCAGCTCCGTCTCCAGCACCTCGCGATAGAGGAACAGCAGCGCGCTCTTCGCCTGGTTCTGCGTCGACGCCGCCACGTTGCCCGCCACCGCCAGGTGCGTCAGGAACGCCTCCACGTTGGCCGCCCCCAGCTCGCGCGGGTGGCGCTTGCCGAAATGCAAAATAAATCGTCTAATCCAATCCACATACGCCTGTTCGGTGCGAATGCTGTAATGCTTCAGGCGGATCTTGCCGCGCACCTGGTCGAGCAGCTTGGGCGCATGAGACGGATTAGTTTCCATGTTTTAGGCCCCACTATTATTGTTTAGTGCGATGATTTATATGAATACTAGCCTACTTTCAAAAGCAATAACAATTCCGGATACGGATTCTTTCCCGTCAATTAGGCTGTCCACTTAACGTTAGAGCGCACATGTCGTCATCACCCGATTTACGGCACAGCTCCCGAGTTGTGATTTGGTCAGCTGCCTTAATCATTTTGTGTGGTTTGACTGCGTTCACAATCATCAAAATATATTTGGCCGAGCGTGAAAACCAATGCCAAGCCAGCTGCTTAAAACGCGGATCCCATCACTACGAATACACTGCACCAAAGGCAAGAGAATGGCGAGTGGGTATTGGTGCTCCCGAGGAATGCAAATGTTTGTAGTGTTTGTCGGCCGTATGCTCTCTAACATTCCGGTCGAGAGGGACCGCCGAGAAGCTGCGCTTCTCGGTTCCCTCCGCGGCTACGCCGCTCCGGCGGCCCCTCACCTAGCACGTTGGGGGTATCTCCATGACTGATTTGTGGCTGTGGGGACTCATGGCATCCCTGATATTGCTTGCCGTCGGCACAACGCTTAAATCCGCTCACGACGCGTTTTTGCTCAAGCAATCCGATAAAGAGGTCGCACGACTCAGGTCTGAAATCGAATCTCTCAATAAATCTCATGACGAAACCATCTCTAGCATTCAGCAGTGCAACTCTGCTGAGAATCAAAAACTCAACAACCGAATATCTGAGCTTGAAAAACAAATTGAGTTTCATCATCGGAAACCAATCAAATATCCAAATAGCGGAGGTTCCGGCTCATGGATGACGTAACCCCCAACCCTGCGTTCGAGAGGGACGCTCCGCAAGCGATGCTTGCTTCGCGCCCCTCAACTCCACGTTAGATTTCTTGTTCC
>JADFDL010000198.1 GCA_018262875.1 Rhodocyclaceae bacterium
GGCATTCCCGGCCTGGAACAGCCGGCCCGCCTGCCCCTCCAGCAGCAGGCTGCGAATCGCGGGCAGCCCGCTCGCCACAACCGGGCAACCGCAGCCGAGCGCTTCCACCAGGACGAGGCCGAAGCCCTCCTCGCGCGAGGGCAGCACCAGCAGCGCAGCCCAGCGATAGTGTGCCGCCAGCGAAGCATGTGCGACGGGGCCTGCGAACGCCACGCGGCTTTCTACATCCAGCCGGCACGCCAGTTCGACCAGGCTGTCCCGCTCGGGGCCATCGCCCACCACGGTCAATCTCGCCTCCGGCAGCTTGGCCAGTACCGCCGGCAAGGCATTCAGGAGAATGTCAACGCCCTTGCCCGGCACCAGGCGCCCGACATAAAGAATTTCTGCATTGCTGCGCGGACTGCCATCCGGCACGAAGAGGCGCAGCAGGTCGGCACCCATCGGAATCACGTCGATCCGTTCAGGCGGGCATCCTTCCGAAACCAGTTGCGCTTTCAATGCCTCGCTCACCGCCACGGTCCGGTCGCAGCGCAACGTCACCCACCGCCTCAGGCGCCTCCAGAAACCGCCCCGCAAGGCGGACACATCGCTGCCGTGGACCGTGCAAATCGCCCGCACCCTCGCGCCGCTCAGCATCCCCGCGGCGGCCAGAATGATGCCCTGCGGCACGATCCAGTGCGCATGCATCGCAACGGGCCGGACGCGACGCATCAAGTTCAGGAGGGCGAGAAACTGGGCGATGAAAAACGGCGGGAGCATGAAATAAAGCCATGGGTTCCTGCGCAGATTCGCCATGATCCCGCCGTTATAGGCGAGTTTCTCCCAGCGCTCGGGACCATAGCGGAAGCGCACCACCTTCACGCCCGCCAATGTTTCCCGCTGTCCGGCCCCAGCCGCATGGGGCGCCAGCACCGTGACATCATGCGCTGCGGCAAGGTGGCGGCACAGGTCATACACGAACCCCGGTTCCGCATCGCCCTCCCAGCGCGGGTAAGTCGATGTCAGCACTAGCAAGCCAGGGCGGCTCTCCGCAGAATTATTGATCACTGTCCTTGTAGGTGAGCATCGTGATCTGCTCGGACACCAGCCCGATCAGAAAAACCAGCACCGACGTGATGAACAGCAGCGCGCTCATGTTGGTGAAGCGGTGCGTGGTGAGGTAGGTGTAGGTGTAGTAAGCGAGTCCGGTCGTGAAAAACGCTCCTGAAATCGGCAGAAACAGCTTCAGCGGGGAATAGAGGGTACCGATCTTGATGATGATCAGAATGAAGCGCACCCCGTCGCGGAATGGGCGGATATGGCTTTGTCCGATCCGCGGCGGCATGCTGACCGGGACGTAGGCGACGCTGAACCCGGCGCGGAAAAAACTCATCGTGCAGGTCGTCGGATAGGAAAAGCTGTTCGGCAGCAGGTACAGGAAGCGGCGGAACCGTTCGGCGCGCACCGCGCGAAAACCCGAAGTGAGATCCTCCACGCGGTGGTTCACCATCCAGCTCGCCAGCCGGTTGAAGACGGCATTGGCGAAGCCGCGGTGCACTCCGGCATGGTCCCCCATACCGCGCGCGCCGACCACCATGTCGTAGCCCTCCTCCAGCTTCGCCAGCAGGCGGGGGATGTCCTCCGGCCGGTGCTGGCCGTCGGCATCCATGAAGACCAGGATGTCGCCGGTCGCGGCGCGCGCGCCGGTTTTCACTGCGGCGCCGTTGCCTTTCGAATAGGGATGGGAGATCAGCCGTACCGGATATCGGCCGCATAGGGCGGCGGTGTCGTCCGTCGAGCCGTCATCGACGACGATGACTTCCGCCTCCGGCAGCCGCTGCGATAGCTCCTCCAGCAAGGAGTCGATCACGGCAGCCTCGTTGCGGGCAGGCAGGATGACGCTGAGTTTCAAGAACGGCTCCTCCCGTTTGGCGCATGCCCGGCCTCTGCCGGCGTTGCCTGCTTGTGGCGCTGCCACATTTCATGCAGGGCGTCCTCCAGATTCGCAGCGAATCGCGGCGCATCGAACAGGGGCGAGGCAAGCACCTTCTCGCGCAGGACGGCGCGCAGTTGCGCCAGGCGATCGAAATCGCCGGCGAAACCTGTGGCCTTGGCGACGTATTCGTCAACGTCGCCTGCAATCCAGTCCCCAAGACCCGTGCAGGCCAGCATGCTGGCGCCCTGGCGGGAGAGCAGCGACTTCCCGGCGAGAGTCAGCGTCGGCACGCCCATCCAGAGCGCTTCGCATGTTGTCGTGCCGCCGGGATAGGGGAAGGTGTCCAGTATCGCATCGACCTCGGCATGCGCAGCCAGGTAAGCTTTTCTGCTGGTCGGTCCATGTATCGCCACTCTCTCCGAAGAAATGCCGACGGTGGAGAGTCGTTGCAACAGGATTTCCCGCGCCGCAGGGTCACCCATTTGCTTGCATTGAATCCGCAACCGGGCTTGCGGCAAAGCCAGGAAGATCCGCCCCCAAGCGGCGAGCAGGCCGTCATTGATCTTGGACAAATTCTGGAAACAGCCGTAGGTGATGTAACCGTTTCGCAACGCCGGCAGCGGCGCTGGTCTCATCTCATCGACTGCCGTCGGGGGGGTAAAGCAAAGGCGGGTGTCCGGCAGGTACCATATCGCTTCCGTGAAATCTTCCCTGTGGAATTCCGGCACCGACGCCCTGTCTGCCAGTAGATAGTCTATTCCAGGCACGCCCGTAGAGGCGAAATACCCCAGCCAGCTTGCCTGCACCGGGGCCGGCTTCCAGGCAAAAACCGGCAGGCGGTTATGCGAAGTATGACCTGCCAGGTCGATCAGGATATGAATGCCGTCGTCGTGGATCCTGTGGGCCGCCGCTTCGTCGCTCAACCCGGCAATGGAATGCCATGCGCCAAAACAGGACTTGATGCGGACGGTCAGATCGTCCTCCTGCGGCACCGTCGGATAGGCAAACAGCTCGATCCGGGCAGCCTTCAGATGTTTGAGAACGTTCTCCAGGAAGAAGCCTACAGGGTGGCCAAGGAAATCCCCCGACACCAGGCCGACCCGAAGCGGCAGGTCCCCGTTTCCGGCCGAACCGGCAGACCAGCTTGTGCGGGGCCTGGCATTCGCCAGCACTGCGCTTCCATATCGCCTGGCTTCGGCAAGATACCGGTCAGGCGGACAGGCCGGATCGAAGGCATGGGCGAACAGCAGGCAGCTCATGGACTCGATGGAAGCCGGGTCGAGCTGAAGCGCCTTGCGGTACCAGGTCGCCGCATTTTCGATATCGCCCTTGTTGAGGTATGCCTTGCCCATATTGGCATGCACCACAATGCTGTCCGGCTCAATCGCCAGCGCCTTCCGGTAGCAGGCAATCGCATCGTCGTGCTTGTTCTCGAGAATACACAAATTGCCCAGGTAGCAGTGAAAATCGGCAACCTGTGGATTCAGCGAGATGCCTTTCTGTATGACGGCCCTTGCCCTTTCGTTTTCTCCGCTCAGGAACAGCACGCGGCACAAATCGCGGAAGACGATTTCGAAATTCGGCTTGACTGCCAGGGCCTTGTCGTAGCTCTCAATTGCGGCGCGAAGATTTCCCTGCGCCTCGGCAATGCCGCCCAGCAGGTAATGGGCGTCCTCCAATTCCGGATTCAGCCGGATCGCCTGCTTGAGGGATTGTTCTGCCTGATCGTGCAGTCCCTCCTCCTTGAGGACGAACCCGAGGTTGAGGTGGGCTGGTGCGTAAGCGGGATTGATCGAAATGGCCTTGCCGTAGCACTCCGCCGCGTCCTTCAGTTTCCCCTTGGAGAGCAGCTCATTACCCTGCCTGAGGCAGTTTTCGTCAGGCCGGCCTATCCGCGGCGACGGCTTCGATTCGGCGGAAAAGGCGCCGAAGAGATCGAGCAACCCGTTAGCGAAATCATCAGGCTCCTTCTTGA
>JADFDL010000019.1 GCA_018262875.1 Rhodocyclaceae bacterium
CTGGAAATGGTGCCCGCCCCGCTCGCCGCCGAAATCACGCGCGGCCTGACCGGCATGGCTTCAATCGGAATCGGCGCCGGCAAGGACTGTCACGGCCAAGTGCTGGTCCTGCACGACATGCTCGGCGTCTACCCCGGCAAGAAGGCGCGCTTCGTGAAGAACTTCATGCAAGGCGCGTCGAGCATCGACGATGCCGTCAAAGCCTACGTCACCGCCGTCAAGGACGGCAGCTTCCCCGCCTCCGAACACTGCTACTGACATGCAAATACACCCTACCATCGCCGGCTTCCGCGCGGCGCTGAAGGGCGCCGGCCGCGTTGCCTTCGTCCCCACCATGGGCAATCTGCACGAGGGCCACATCGCCCTCATGCGCCAGGCGCGGGCGCATGGCGACAGCGTCGTCTCCAGCCTCTTCGTGAACCGCCTGCAGTTCGGCCCGAAGGAGGACTTCGGCACCTACCCGCGCACCTTCGAGGCCGACTGCGAAAAGATGGCGGCGGTCGGCGTCGCTCACCTCTTCGCTCCGGACGAGCGCGAGATGTACCCGGCGCCACAGGCCTACTTCGTTCAGCCCGAGCCGGTGCAGGCGGACATTCTCGAGGGCGAGTTCCGCCCCGGCTTCTTCCGCGGCGTGGCGACAGTGGTGATGAAGCTGTTCGCCATCGTGCAGCCGCAGGTGGCCGTCTTCGGCAAGAAGGACTACCAGCAACTGATGATCATCCGCAACATGGCGCGCGAGTTCGCCCTGCCCATCGAGATCGTCGCCGGCGAGACGGTGCGGGCGGCCGACGGCCTCGCCCTGTCTTCCCGCAACGGCTACCTGTCCGAGGCCGAAAGGGCCGAGGCCCCCCGGCTGTATCGGGCTCTGGATGGGGTTCGGCGCGCCCTAGAGGCCGGAGAGCGAGATCTGGCGCGGCTTGAGCAGGGGGCCATGGCGGAACTCCGCGCCAGTGGCTGGATTCCGCAATATGTTGCGGTGCGAAAACAACTTGATCTACAATTGCCAGCCGCTCACGATTCTAGGTTGGTGGTGCTGGGCGCGGCACTCCTTGGGAGCACGCGCCTGATCGACAACCTGGAAGTTTAGGGTACCGTCATGCGCTCAGGCCGTCGGTGCACCAGCAGCGCACCTTGCGGGAGAGGAAAACCGCAACCTGCCAGCTACTGAGACTGAGAGAAGGAGCGACCACGATGCAACGGATGATGCTGAAGTCCAAGCTGCACCGCGTGACGGTTACGCACTCGGAACTGCACTACGAAGGTTCCTGCGCGATCGACCAGGATCTGCTCGATGCCGCGGATATCCGCGAGTACCAGCAGATCGACATCTACAACGTCAACAACGGCGAGCGCTTCACCACCTATGCCATTTCCGCCGAGCGCGGCAGCGGCATCATTTCGGTGAACGGCGCCGCGGCGCGCAAGGCCTCGCCCGGCGACCTGCTCATCATCGCCACCTACGCGAGCTACGACGAAGCCGAACTGGCGAAATTCGAGCCGGATCTGGTCTACGTCGATTCACGCAATCGCATGATGAACCAGCGCCACAAGATTCCCGTGCAATTGGCCTGACCGAGGCTCCTGGGAACACAAGCCCGCGCGACCCGCGGGCTTTTTTATTTTCGGATGGAATGCATCAGGCTCGCCGCCGCGGCGAGCAGGAGGGCCGCGCCGACGTTGTGAGCGACGGCCAGCCAGAGCGAATAACCGCTCGCTACCGTCAGCATGCCGAGCAGGGCTTCCAGCACCAGCAAAGTCAGTGCCGCCAGTACGGCGTTGCGCGCCCGCGGCACGGCGTGCAGGCGCAACGCCACGACGGCGAGCAGCACGGCCGCCAGCGCGGCGGCGTAGCGATGCAGGAGATGCAGCGCCACCCCGCCGGCCTCGCCCGGCACGGCCGGGCCGGCCAGCGTGATGAAAGGATGCAACGCCGTCCAGCCATGCATCGACGGCCACCAGGCGCCCTGGCAATCGGGCAGCGTGGTACAGGCCGGCGCCGCATAGCGCGCACCGATGAGCCCGCCGAGCAGCACCGTCAGCGTCAGCATCGCCAGCGCGACGCGGCAAAGCTGCCCGCCCGATCCCTGCTCCATCAACCGCGAGGGCTCTGACGTGATCGCCACCCGCCAGGAAAACGTCACCAGGCCGAGCCCGCCGATCAGGTTGATAAAATTTACCCACGCCATGCGCGGATCCGAACTCCACACGCCGACCACGGAAAGAAACAGCATCAGCGCCAGCAGCAGCGTCGCGTAGCGGGCAGCCGGCTGCAGAGGCCGCGGCCGCCAGCAGCGCCACGCCAGCAGGATGCCCGCCAGCAGCGCCAGGGTGGCGACGATGCGGTGAGCGAGCCGAGCCCCCGCCCATGGCGCGTGCGGCACACCGGCCAGGATGCTTCCATAGCAGGCGGGCCAGTCGGCGCAACCGAGGCCGGCGCCGGAAAGACGCAGGGTGGCGCTGACCGCCACCACCAGAACGGACAGCACACAGGTGAAAACTGCCAGCGCGCGGATGCGCCGGGTGCGCAGGCACATGGAAATGTCCGGCGTGACCGCCATCCCGGTCAGAAAGACCGCAATTGGGCCGGCACCCGGAGTTCGTGGTTGAGCCATAGGAAGACGGCCATCAGCACCATGGATCCCCCCTGATGCATGGCGCCCAGGGCAACCGGAACGGCATGCAGAACCGTCAGGATGCCGAGCGTGATCTGCGCGGCCAGGACCACCAGCGCCAAGCCTGCGATCCTTTGCGCCCGCCGACGGTCCGGAAACTGGCGCAGCCTGAACCATAACCACGGCACGAGGAAGGCCAGCAACCAGGCGCCCAGCCGGTGATCGAACTGGACCGTCGCCATGTTATTGAAGAAATTGAGATACCACGGTTCGATCATGAAGATTTCCGGCGGCACGAAATGGCCATTCATCAGCGGAAAAGTGTTGTAGGCCTTGCCCGCCCGGATGCCGGCGACGAAGCCGCCGGTGACGACCATGTAGCAGGCCAGCAGGAACAGCCAGAAGCCGAGGCGCTGCAGCCGGCGGTAACCCTCATGGGCGAAATAGTGCGAGCGTTCCTCGATCAGTCCCAGCGCCACCCACATCATGGCAATGAAAATGACGAAAGCGAGGGACAGGTGGGCTGTCAGGCGGTACTGGCTGACGCGCGGATCGTCCACCAGCCCGCTCTTCACCATGAACCAACCCATCGCGCCTTGCAGGCCGCCGAGGATGAAGATGCCGATCAGCCTGGGCACCAGCGGGCGATCGATCTTGCGCCGCAGCAAGAAATAAAGAAAGGGTAGAAAGAAGACCAGGCCGATGGTCCTGCCGAGCACGCGATGGAAGTACTCCCACCAGAAAATGCTCTTGAACTCATCCAGCGACATGCCGTGATTTACCTGTTTGTACTCGGGCGTTTGCTGGTATTTCGCGAATACCTCGCTCCATTCCGCCTGCGAAAGCGGCGGCAGGACCCCCATCAACGGCTGCCACTCGACAATCGACAGGCCGGAGTGCGTCAGACGCGTCACGCCGCCCACGACCAGGGTGGCGAAAACCATGGCGGAACAGATGAAAAGCCACAGGGCGATATGTCGGCGGGCGGAATAATTCATCATCAGGACAGGTTTTTTGTAAGGATAATCGCTGATGGGACCAGCGCGGATTATATGCGACAACATGACGCACTGCCGCATGCAAGTTACTGCGTATCTGGGCGTTTCTTAACCTAGATCAAACTATTCGACACTGTCACGAGGCACCATTTCGCCCGTTAAATCCCCGTATTTTGTCCGATCGAAAAAACCGAGTCGCCCTCGGCGCTAAAAAGGAGGCTTACATGGCTGATCAAGAAGAACGCGTACCTGTGATGCAGCAGGTGCTGGACAACCATTTCCTGCTGCTCTTTCTGGGCATCACCATCCCCACCGTCATCTATGTTTTGTGGGGTGTAATGGAAGTGGCGAACATCGCCGTCGCCCGCTGAGCGGTCCGAATTCAACAACACAGGGAGTATGAAATGAGTGCTATCAGCCCGCCCGCAGAGCGAATCTGGTGGAAGCAGCCGATCGACAAGCTTGAATTCATCTGGATCGCCATTGCCTTCGTCTGGTCGCTGGTGATGTTCGTCATGATGGTCTATTGGCATATCGCCGGCGGCCAGAACCTGTCGAACGAAACCTACAAGACGACCAAGGAGATGTTTGCCGCCAAGACGCAGGCCGTGGTCGACAAATACACGGTGCGCACCGGCACCGACGCCGAAAAGCAGTTCCCGGTCGTCAAGCCGCCCGCCGGCTCGGACATCTACCTGATCGGGCGCCTGTGGGACTGGTGGCCGATATACGAACTGGAGAAGGGCAAGACCTACAAGCTGCACCTCTCCGCGATGGACTACATGCACGGCTTCTCGCTGCAGCCGCAGAACATCAATATCCAGGTTCACCCGAATTATGAGCACGTGGTGAAGATCACGCCGAACCAGTCGGGAACCTACTCCATCGTCTGCAACGAATACTGCGGCATCGGCCATCACACGATGGTCGGTCGCATCTACGTGAAATAAGGGGCGTGTAAATGGCTACGACTTACCGCATCTGCCCGCGATCCGGGCTGCAATTCGACACCGCTGCTGAGAAGCTGATGCGCTGGAACGCCGTTGCCGGCGTGCTGGCGCTGCTGCTCGGCGGCATCATGGCGCTGGGCGTCATCCTCACCCGCTGGCCGGCGGTGCACCTGCTTCCGGCCGACCAGTTCTACCTGGCGCTCACGTCGCACGGCGTCAACATGCTGTTGTTCTGGATCATCTTCTTCGAGATGGCCGTGCTCTATTTCGCCTCGTCCACGCTGCTGCATTGCCGCCTGGCGACGCCGAAGATCGCCTGGGCCGGCTTCTGGCTGATGGCCATCGGCGCCGTCATGACCAACGTCGCCATCTTCCAGGGCGAGTCGAGCGTGATGTTCACCTCCTACGTGCCGATGCAGGCCAAGCCGCACTTCTATCTCGGCCTGATCCTCTTCGCCGTGGGTGCATTGATCGGCTGCTTCGTCTTCCTCGGCACGCTGGTCGTGGCCAAGGCGGAGAAGACCTACGAAGGCTCGATCCCGCTGGTCACCTTCGGCGCGTTGACGGCAGCCATCATCGCCATCTTCACCATCGCCTCCGGTGCCGTCATCCTGATCCCGACGCTGCTCTGGTCGCTCGGCTACATCCGGGAAATCGACACGATCATGTATCGTATCGTCTGGTGGGCCATGGGCCACAGTTCCCAGCAGATCAACGTGTCCGCGCACGTCGCCGTCTGGTACGCCGTTGCCGCTATCGTCTTCGGCGCCAAGCCGATGTCCGAGAAAGTCAGCCGCTCGGCTTTCTTCCTCTACATCCTGTTCCTGCAACTCGCCAGCGCCCACCACCTGCTGTCCGACCCGGGCGTCGGCTCCGAGTGGAAGGTGGTCAACACCTCCTACTTCATGTACTTCGCGGTACTGGCTTCGATGATCCATGGCATGACCGTGCCGGGCGCCATCGAGCAGGCACAACGCGCCAAGGGGTACAACAAAGGCCTCTTCGAGTGGCTGCGCAAGGCGCCGTGGGGCAACCCGGCCTTCTCGTCGATGTTCCTCTCGCTGGTCGGTTTCGGCTTCCTCGGCGGCATCTCCGGCGTCATGATGGGCACGGAACAGCTGAACCTGCTGATCCACAACACCATCTATGTGCCGGGCCACTTCCACGCGACCGTCGTCATCGGCACCACGCTGGCGTTCATGGGCCTGACCTACTTCCTGGTGCCGGTGTTGTTCAGGCGTGAAGTGCTGTTCCCCGGCTTCGCCAAGCTGCAGCCCTACCTCTTCGGCCTCTCCATGTACGCCGTGGCGCTGGTGATGATGGGCGCCGGTACGCTGGGCGTTTCCCGCCGTCACTGGGACATGGCCTTCGCCGGCGCGGGAATGGCCTACGAGTGGCCGGGCGCCGCCTACCTGATGATGGGCCTGACCGGCATCGCCGGCGTGGTCGCAATCATCGGCGGCGGCGGCTGGATCCTGCAGATCGTCTTCTCGCTGCTCTTTGGCAAGCGACTCGACGAAGGCGAGACGCGCAGCACGCCGATCCCGCTGACCCTGCCGCCGCAGACGGGCGCACATGCCGCGCACGTCGGCACCCCGGGCACCATGGTGCTGGCGCTGGTCTTCCTGGTTTCGTTCATCCTGTACTACTTCGTGAACTGGAAATACCTGTCCTCGCTGTGGGGCATGGCGTAAGAAACCCGTCCGGCGGCAACGCCGGTCTGCATGGAAAAGGGCCGCGCAAGCGGCCCTTTTTTCATTCCCGCATTTTCATCCCCACTTGACGCCGACGCTTGACGCTCCTCGCGATGGCGGAGATCATCCATGCATGCATAGCACACAGAAATCCTTCCTGCGCGGCCTTGCGGCCTTCCTGCTGGCTTGCGCCTCCGCGCTCGCCGCCACGCCGAATGCCTCACCGGCCGTTTCGTCGCGTCCGCTCGATCCCGCGTTGGCGCCAAACGTGCCGG
This sequence comes from Rhodocyclaceae bacterium, assembly GCA_018262875.1. GTDB lineage: Bacteria > Pseudomonadota > Gammaproteobacteria > Burkholderiales > Rhodocyclaceae > Desulfobacillus. Next base: position 6,530 of record JADFDL010000019.1, read on the forward strand.
TCCTCGACCAGGACAAGGCGCTCGCGCTGTCGCAATCCGTCGTGAACCAGCCGATCGGCGACTTCGTCCTGCTCAATCGCGAAGGCAAGCCGACGCGCCTGGCCGATTTCCGCGGCAAGCCCCTGCTGGTGAGCTTCATCTACACCGGCTGCTTCGAGGTCTGTCCGACCACCACGCGCAACCTGCAGAAAGCCGTTACCAACACGGTGGCGGTGCTCGGCGCGGATCGCTTCAACGTTGTCAGCATCGGCTTCAACCAGCCCTTCGATTCGCCCTCGGCCCTGAAATCGTTTGCCACGCAGAACGGCATCGTCTTCCCCAACTGGGAGTTCCTCAGCCCGGCGCAGGCGATTCTCGCCGAGCTGACGGCCGGTTTCGGCTTCAGCTATGCGGCCACGCCGGCCGGCTTCGACCATATTGTGCAGGTCACCCTGGTGGACGCGGACGGGAAAATCTACCGCCAGATCTATGGCGAGGCGCTCAGCACGGACATGCTGGTCGAGCCGCTCAAGCAACTCATCACTGGTGCGCCGGTAGCACAGAGCGGCGCAGTAGCCGACCTGGTGGACCGCGTGCGCATCCTTTGCTCGGTGTACGACCCGAACACCGGAAAATACCGGCTGGACTACGTCCTGTTTTTTGAAATCGGCGGCTTTCTCACTTTTGCCGGCTACATTCTCTGGTATATCCGGCGCGGCCTGCGCCAATCAAAAAACGCTTGAATCACAAGCAGTTGACTCGGGTCAAGTAACAATTTGCCCACCAAACATATCATCAAACTCTAATACGTTAGCCCCCGTTCCCAACGTGAGCCCTTTCAACGCCTTCCGCGAAGGCGGCCTGTCCGTCCAGCAGCGCATCGAGTCCTTTTTCGACGGGCTGTTCGGCGCTGCCGGCAACCCCTGGCGCCATCTCGGCGCACTCGGCTTCTATTTCGCCTGGCTGGCGATGGGCACCGGCATCTACCTCTTCATCGTGCTGGATACCGGCATCGAGGACGTCTACACCTCGATCAATTACTACACGCACGAGCAGTGGTGGCTGGGCGGCATCCTGCGCAGCCTGCACCGCTATTCCGCCGATGCCCTGGTGGCGGTGATGCTGCTGCACCTGGCGCGCGAGTTCTTCTACGGCCGCTACCACGGCTTCCGCTGGTTTTCCTGGATCACCGGCGTGCCGGTGATCTGGCTGGTCTACGCCTCCGGCATCGGCGGCTACTGGCTGGTATGGGACAAGCTCGGCCAGTTCTCCGCCATCGCCAGCGCCGAGTGGTTCGACTGGCTGCCGATCTTCGCCGATCCGGCGACGCGCAACTTTCTGATGCCGGAATCGCTCAACGACCGCTTCTTCTCGCTACTGGTGTTCCTCCACATCGGCATCCCGCTGCTGCTCATGCTGGCGCTATGGGCGCACCTGCTGCGCGTCTCGCGCCCCAACGTGTTCCCCTCGCGCGCGCTCGGCTGGGGCAGCTTCGCCATGCTACTGGCGCTCTCGCTCGCCAAGCCGACGGTGTCGCACGGCCGCGCCGACCTCGCCGTCGTGCCGACCGCGCTCGATTTCGACTGGTACTACCTGTTCATCCATCCGCTGATGTACCTCACCTCACCGGCCGGCCTGTGGGCCATCGCCGGCGCACTCACGCTGTTGCTGCTCGTCCTGCCGCTGCTGCCCCACCGCAAGCAGGAGCCGATCGCCGTCGTCAACCCGCTCAACTGCAACGGCTGCCGGCGCTGCTTCGAGGACTGTCCCTTCACCGCCGTGGTGATGGAGCCGCACCCGGACAAGCCCGGTCATGAACTGGCCCGCGTCATTCCCGACCTGTGCGCCAGTTGCGGCATCTGCGCCGGCGCCTGCCCCTCCTCGACGCCCTTCCGCAGCGTCGAGGAACTGGTCACCGGCATCGACATGCCGCGGCAGCCGGTTTCAAAGCTGCGCGAAGAGATGGAGCGCAAGATCGCCGCACTGGCCGTTTCGCCGAAAATCGTCGTCTTCGGCTGCGAGTGCGCCGCCGACGCGCGCCGCCTGGAAAGCGCCGGCACCGCCGTGCTGAACCTGATGTGCAGCGGCCTGCTGCCGCCGTCCTTCGTCGAGTACGCCCTGCGCGGCGGCGCCGATGGCGTGCTGGTGGCCGGCTGCCGTGAAGGCAGTTGCGCCTATCGCTTCGGCACGCAATGGACGGAGCAGCGCCTGCGCGGCGCGCGCGAGCCGCATCTGCGCACCGCCAATATGCCGCTGGAACGGCTGCGCCTGGCCTGGGCCGACCCTCACGAAAGCGGCAGCCTTGAGACCGCGCTGAATGAATTCCGCAAGCATCTGCAAACCCTGGGCGCTGACGAAAAACGTCCGCGCGCCTATACTCGGAGAATCGCCCACCATGGATAACGCCGCTGTGAGCCACGCCCACGCCTTCAAATTCACGCCGACCTCGATCGTCGGCCAGGCCCTCTTCTACGGCCTCTTCGCCGTCATCATCGGTTATTTCTCGACTGCGCCGAGATACCACCATCTGGCGCCCGACCAGGCGCTGATCAAGCTCTCCTTCAGCCACCACGGCCAGCCGGTCACCGAGTGCCGCAAGCGCACCGCCGAGGAACTGGCCAAGCTGGCGCCGAACATGCGCGCACCGATGGTCTGTCCGCGCGAACGCTCGCCGGTGACGGTGCAGATCGAACTCGACGGCAAGCCCCTGCACAAAAGCGTGATCGCCCCCTCGGGACTGTCGAAAGACGGCACCTCGACCACCTACCAGCGCTTCGAAGTGCCGGCCGGCGAGCACACGCTGGCGGTGAAAATGAACGACAGCATCCGCATCGAGGGCTTCAACTACGTCAAGGAAGAGAAGCTGACGCTGAAGCCGGCGCAGATCGTGGTGATCGACTTCGCTGCCGACAAGGGCGGCATCTTCTTCGCGCAATGACGCTGTTCGCCGGCGCCTCCGGCGCCGATTACTCGCTGGATGTCACGCATCCGGGACTGCGGCGTCTTGCCCGCGGCTGGCTCTGGCTCGGCCTGCTGGCGCTGATCGGCTCCGGCCTGCTGTCCGTCGTGCTGGTGCTCTCGCGCGCGCCGCAGTTCCAGAACCTGATGCCGGTCGGCGACTTCTTCCGCGTCGCCCTGGTGGTGCACGTCGATCTTTCCGTGCTGGTGTGGTTCGTCTCCCTCGGCGGCATCCTGTGGACCCTGTCCGGCAGCACGCGCGTCCTTGGCCTGAATGGCGCCGCCCTGGCCGTCGCCGGGCTGGGCACCCTGCTGATGACGGTCTCGCCCTTCGTCGGCCGCGGCGGGCCGGTGATGGCCAACTACATTCCCGTTCTCGACGACCCGGTCTTCCTCTGGGGGCTGGCGACCTTCGCCGCCGGCGCGGTGCTGCTGGTGGCGCGCAGCCTCATCGCCCTTCCTGCCTGGGTTGCGCCGCGCGACGGCGCCGATGCGCTGCGCAGCGGCCTCGCGCTCGGCCTCTTGCCGGCCGTCATCGCCCTCATCGCCTTCGCCTGGTCCTGGTTCACGACACCGGCCGACCTCTCCGGCAAGGCCTATTACGAAATCCTCTTCTGGGGTGGCGGCCACGCCCTGCAGTTCATCTGGACGCTGTTCATGCTGGCGGCCTGGCTGTGGCTGGCCAGCGCCTGCGGCGGGCGCGTGCCGATGTCGCCGCGCGTCGCCCTGCTCTGCTTCGCGCTCGCCACCGTCTGCGCGCTGGCGATCCCCGTCGCCTACCTGCTGTGGCCGGCGCATACCGTCGAGCATCGCAACCTGCTCACCTTTGCCATGGGCCTCGGCGGCGGGCTGCCGATCCTGCCGGTGGCGCTGGCTGCGCTGCTGGCGGTGCGGCCCGGCCGGCCCATCGCCGATGACGCCCGCCCCTTGCGCGCCGCGTTATATTCCTCGCTTGCCCTGTTCTGCTTCGGCGGACTGATCGGCTTCACCATCGCCGGCAGCAACGTCAAGATTCCGGCGCATTACCATGGCGCCATCGTCGGCGTCACGCTGGCGCTGATGGGCCTCGTCTACCACCTGCTGCCGCGCCTGGGCTACGGCCTGCCGGCGCGCAAATGGGCAACCTTCTCCTCCTATTGCTACGCAGTGGGCCAGGCCATGCACATCGGCGGCCTGATGTGGTCGGGCGGCTACGGCGTGCAGCGCAAGGTGGCCGGCGCCGAGCAGGCCCTGAAAAGCACCAGCGAAATCGCCGCCATGGGCATCATGGGCCTGGGCGGCCTCGTCGCCATCGTCGGCGGCATCGTCTTCGTGCTGGTGGTCATCGGCGCGATGCGCCGTTCGCCACCGGCAACGGACTGAACTTGCCATGGCCGATCCGCAGAAGGTCGCCGAAGCCGTGCGCCAGGCCTGTGTCGAGGCCGCGCTCGACGCCTATGAGGATGCGCAGGTCAGGGGACTGTGCCGCGAGGGCGCATGGGAAGTCGCCATCGATGCCGTCCGCATGCTGGATGTCGCAGCGGTGATCGCCGCCGCAGAAAGAAAGAATTAGCGCCGCGCTGCAATCCGCAGCGCCTGCGCCACAAAGGCAGCGAGTCCGGCCAGTGCCAACCAGGCGCCCGGCGGCCAGCCGGCCGCAACCAGCCAGCCAGCCGCAACAAAAGTCAGTCCCCGCAGTACGGCGAAGCGGCCCAGCGTCTCGCGCGCCGCACGGTGCCAGTCCGTCTGTGCGCCGGGCTTCAGCCACAGCGGCAGCAACTGGCTGGCGGCGCCGCTGACCAGCGGCAGGAGGAAGGCCAGCAGGAAACCGAAGACCGCATCGCCGCCCGCCAGACGGCGCTGGGCATGCAGCGCACTCAGGAACAGCAGCGCCAGCAATCCCGCCAGCGCCAGCGCCAGCGAGGGTGCGGCGCCGTGGACACGCAGCATCGCGCGCGGGAAGCGCACCACCCAGGCGGTGCCGAGCAATGCGACCGGCAGGAACAGCAGCACCAGTCCGGCATAGGCCAGCGGCGGCCACCATGCGGCACCCGCCGCCGTCAGCAGCACGCCGGCGACGGCGAGCGGCAGATCGCGGCGCAACCGCCCCGCCGCATCGGGATCCGGCTGGCCGGCGGCAGTCGGCAGCAGCACGGTGAGCGTGCCCAGCGCGGTGAGACCGATAAAGCCGAGCGTGTTGAGATGCAGATGGAACAGACGCAGCGCCGGACGATGATCTGGAAGGAATTCCATCGCCAGCACGGCCAGCAAGGCCAGGATCAGGCAGCCGACGGCCGCCAGGTACCAGCGCAGGCACGGATGCGGCGCACCGAGCGCGGCACGTGCGCAACGCACCATCCAGACGGCCATGGCCAACGCAAAAGTCAGTCCCGCCAGGACGGCGATGCGGATGCCGATCTGAAAAAAACCGGGCAGCAGAAAAGCGGCGGCGGCCACCAGGCCGGCGCCCAGCATGGCCGGCGGGATGACCTGCACCCTGGCCTGCGGCGGGCGGCCGCGCGTGAGCACCGGCACGAAATGCATCATGGCGCCGAAGATGAGCGGCATGATGCCGGCGGCGAAGCCAATGTGCGCCGCAGCGGCGGGGGAAGCCGCACCGGCGAAGGCCAGCGCGATCGCCGCGGCGAAGGCGGCGAAGACGCAGGCAACGAGAAAGGGAAGCATGGTTTTTGTCATTATTCCCGCCGTCATCCTCGGACTTGATCCGGGGAAAGCGGGAATCCACTCCTTGGCAGGGGCCCCGGGGCCCCGCCTGCGCGGGGACGACAATAGTCAGGCCTGCTTCTTGATGAAGTCGATGACGATCGCGCCCGGCTCGCGCTGCACGTAGTTGATGTCGACCTTCTCGCCGTAGCGGGCGCGCAACTGGTCGAGCAGCGGCAGCGGATCGTGGTCATTGCAGAAGCGCATCGTCTCGCCGGCGTACAGCGCGTCGAGCGCGCCGAAGATGGCGGCATGGCGGAAGCGCTTGGCGATGCCGCGCGCGTCGAAGGGATAGAGCTGATCGGCTTGCAGATGCAGATGGGGATTGGACATGTCATTACTCCTGTTGTGGGATTTGGCAGCGCATAGTGCTGCGAAGGAATTGTCGTTGTCGTATGCTGGCGCAGCCTTGATGCAAATCATGGCGGTTAAATTATTAAACCCTTATATTCCGCACACTTTCTAAGGTTATTGCCTCACAACCCCGCGCGATCGCCATGCTCAAGCTCATCCACAAAACGCTGCAATGGTTCTTCATGCGCGCCGAAGGCCTCTTCAACATCGCCTTCGGCGACAAGCTGAATCCACTCTACCACCTCGGCACCATCACCTTCTTCCAGTTCTGGCTGGTCTCGATCAGCGGACTCTACCTGTACGTCTTCATGGACACGGGAGTGACGGATGCCTATCTTTCGATGGAGCGGCTCACCCACCAGCAGTGGTGGCTAGGCGGCATCATGCGCAGCGTTCACCGCTATGCCTCGGACGGCATGATTCTCACCATGCTGCTGCACATGGTGCGCCATTTCGCCTTCGACAAGTACCGCGGCTTCCGCTGGTTCTCCTGGGCCACCGGCGTCATCCTCATCTGGCTGGTGTACATCTCCGGCATCAACGGCTTCATGCTGCCCTGGGACAGGCTCGCGCAATTCGTCACCGTCGCCACGGCCGAAATGCTCGACTGGATCCCGATCTTCAGGGGCGCGCTGATCCGCAACTTCATTTTCGAGGGCGCGGTCAACGACCGCCTGTTCACCCTGCTTGCCTTCGTGCACCTCGGCGCGCCGCTGTTCGTCGTCATGCTGATGTGGATCCACGTGCAGCGCGTGCCGCGTTCGCACACCAATCCGCCGCGGCCGATCTGGATCGCCGTGCTCATCACCATGCTGGTGCTTTCCCTGGCGAAACCCGTGGTAAGCCAGGGGCCGGCCAACCTGTCGGTGGAGGTCGCCTCCCTCGATTTCGACTGGTTCCTGCTGCCGATCTATCCGCTCATCTACGAATGGCCGCTGGAGCGTCTCTGGATGTTCCTGATCGGCGCCAGCGCACTGTTGTTCTTCATGCCCTGGCTGCCGCCCAAGCTGCGCCGCGGCACCAGTGCGGAACTGCTGATCAGCGTGCATCCGGACAACCGCACGGTCAAGGCGCGCTTCGACGAACCGATTCTCGACGCCGGCCTGCGCGGCGAAATCAACCTGCCCTACGACTGCCGCAACGGCGGCTGCGGCCTGTGCAAGTGCACGGTGCTCAATGGCGAGGTCGATCCCGGCGTCTACCAGCCTGGCGCGCTCAGTCCGGCCGAGCGGGCGCAGGGAAAGGTCCTCATGTGCTGCGCCACGCCGCTCTCCGACATCGAGATCGAGTACGCGCCGGAGTTCGCCCTGACGCGCGCCGCGCCGAAGGAATACGTTGGCACCGTCGCCCGCATGGAGAAACTCACGCACGACGTCATGGGCGTGGTCGTCAAGCTGCCCGAGGGCCAGAGCGTTTCCTTTGTCGCCGGCCAGTACATCAACATCATCCTCGACGACGGCGAGCGCCGCGCCTTCTCCTTCGCCAGCGCGCCGCACATGGCCCACGACATCGAGCTGCAGATCCGCCTGGTGCCGGGCGGGCGCTTCACCAGCCACGTCTTCGAGAAGATGAAGGTCGGCGACGCCATCCGCTTCGAGGGGCCGCTCGGCGACTTCGTGCTGCGCGAATCGAACCGGCCGATCGTCTTCGTCGCCGGCGCCACCGGCTTCGCGCCGGTGAAGAGCATGGTCGAGGACGCCTTCCATCGCGGCCTGCACC
>JADFDL010000001.1 GCA_018262875.1 Rhodocyclaceae bacterium
GGTGATCGGCCCGGTCGCCGAAACCATTGCCAGGATTGCGCTCGAGCAAAACTGCGACGGCATCGTCATGGGCACGCGCGGCCTCGGCGCCGTGGCCGGCGTGCTGCTCGGCTCCGTCACCTCCAAGGTGATCCACCTGGCCGACGTGCCGGTGACGCTGATCAAGTAGCCGCCGGGCCAGCCCTTTCCCTGCATGCCGGCGAAACAAAACGGCCGCCCGCGGGCGGCCGTTTTGCCTGATGGCAGCCGGCGCTACTCAAAAGCTGTGCGTCATGCCGATGTACAACTGGCTGGCGTCCTCGCCGCGGCGCGTCGCCGTCGCGCCGTTGCCGGACTTGAAGTTGTAGGCGGCACCGACGGTGTTGGCGGCGTTGCTGTCGTTGTTCAGCCTCGTGTAGAACACGCCGGCGGACGTGCGCTTGGAGAAGGCGTAGTCGTAGCCGAGATGCCAGGCGCTGGCCTTGAAGTCGCCGCCGGTGCCGGCGGCAATGGCGGAACCACTGGCCTTGCCGGCACGGGCGTACTTGGCGTAGAGCGTGTGCGCGCCGAAGCTGTAGCTGACGGGGATCATCCAGGCGTTGCGGCGGGTGTTGCCGGCCGCCACGACATCGGCCGCGCCGAGGATGTGGTTGTCCAGCTCGCTGCGATCCCAGCCGAAGCCGACCTTCAGGCCCATGGCGAAGGCGTAACCCAGCCAGGCACGCCAGGCATTCTGGTCCGCGGCGCGGGTACCGGCGACACGGTTCTCGCTGCTGGCGTTCCAGTAACTGACGCCGGCCGTCCACGGCCCGTTGTTGTAGCGCAGGGCGCCGTTCCAGCCGCTGCCGCCGCCGGGATCACCGGTCGCGCGGTTGGTATTGCCCTCGGTGCCGAAGGGACTGGTCGAGTAGGCCAGACGGGCCGTGAAGCCGTTCCAGTTCGGGCTGTCCCACATCACGATGTTGGGCGTGCGGCTGGCGCTGGCCATGATCGACACGACTTCCGTGCCGGCGCCGCCGGTGTGGGTGGAGCTGACCTGCGACATGATGCCGTCGCCGAAGTTGGTCTGGTTGGAGCCGGCGCGATTGCTCTCGATGGCGCCGAACTCGTTGTAGTGCAGATCCCAGCGGCCGATGGTGAGCTTGCCCCAGGAATCGTGCTGCAGACCGAGGCCGGAGTTGCCGCCCATATTGAGTGCGCCCAAATCGACGCTGAAGCGCATGTCCATCTGGCTCCAGGCCTTCAGGCCGCCGCCGAGATCCTCGCTCACGCGAAAGATGAGGCGCGAGGACTGGTCGGAAACGCGCGATTCGGCATCGTGGCCGGTGCTGCCCCCGCCGGACAGCTTGTAATTCTCCCAGCCCGCGGCCATCTTGCCGGAAATGGTGACGCTGGTCTGCGCCAGCGCCGGAACGGCGACAAGGCCGGCCACGGCGGCGGCGATGAGCTTCTTGTGCATTGCTTTCCTTTCAGGGTTGTGTGCCGTCGCGCATTGTGGCCGCGCAATGTTTCCGCAATATTTCGGCAATATTTCGGCCGTGCTGACAATTTCAGCGGCGCACGGGGCAGGCGCGTTGTAGCATGATCGCTCGGCGGGATTTCCCACCCCCTATCGCATGGACAGTGCAACCCTCGTCATTTTCGTCATCGTCTACCTGGGCATGATCCTGGGCGGCCTGCCCTTCCTGCAGATCGACCGCACCGGCATCGCCCTGCTCGGCGCCATCGCGCTGGTCGGCCTCGGCGCCGTCAGCCCCGAGCAGGCGGCGCAGTCGGTGCACCTGCCGACGCTCCTGTTGCTGTTCTCCTTCATGGTGATCTCGGCGCAGATGCGCCTGGGCGGCTTCTACACGCGGGTGACGCGGCATATCGCCGCCTCTGGGGTGAGCCCGCCCGCGCTGCTGGCGCTGCTGATCGCCGCCGCGGCGGCGCTCTCGGCGGTGTTCTCCAACGACATCGTCTGCCTGGCCATGGCGCCGGTGCTGGCCGACGCCTGCCTGAAGCGCCGCCTGAACCCCGTGCCCTACCTGCTGGCGCTGGCCTGCGCCGCCAACGTCGGCTCGGCCGCCACGCTGATCGGCAACCCGCAGAACATGCTGATCGGCGAGACGCTGCGCCTGTCCTTCGCCGGCTACGCGCTGGAGGCCGCCGTGCCGGTGCTGGCGGGCCTCGCCGTCACCTGGGCCGTCATCGCCCTGCTCTCGCGCGGCCGGTGGACGCTGGCGGGCGGTGCCGCCGCCGTGCCGGAGGCGGAACGGCGCGAGGCAGACGACGCCGTCTTCGACCCCTGGCAGACCGCCAAGGGACTGCTCGTCGCCGGCGCGCTGCTCGCCGTCTTCCTGTTCACCAGCCTGCCGCGCGAAGTGGCGGCGCTCACCGGCGCCGGCCTGCTGCTGCTCTCGCGCCGCCTGCACAGCAACAAGATGCTCGGGCTGGTCGACTGGGAGTTGCTGGTGCTGTTCATCGGCCTCTTCGTCGTCAACCATGCCTTCCAGGCAACCGGCCTGGCGGCGCAGGTCATGGCCTGGCTCGATGCAGCGGGGCTGGCGCTCGCGGCGCCCATGACGCTGTTCGTCGCGACCTTCGTCGCTTCCAACCTGGTCTCCAACGTGCCGGCGGTGATGCTGCTCCTGCCGGCGGCCACCGAGCCCTGGTCCGGGCCGCTGCTGGCCCTCGTCAGCACGCTGGCGGGCAATTTCCTCATCGTCGGCTCGATCGCCAACATCATCGTCGTCGATTGCGCGGCGCGGCGCGGCATCCGCATCGACTGGCGCGCCCATGCCCGCATTGGCGTGCCGGTGACACTGGCGACGCTCGCCATTGCCGCCGCATGGCTCCTCCTGCGGATCGGGCGATGATCTGGCTCAACCTCCTCCTCTGCATCGCCGTCATCGGCTTCGCCGGCGCGCGGCTGTCGCGCTACGGCGACGTCATCGCCGAGAAAACCGGCATGGGCCGCGGCTGGGTCGGCCTGATCCTGCTCGCCACCGTCACCTCGCTGCCGGAGCTGGTCTCGGGCATCTCGGCCGTGACGATCGCCGGCGTGCCCGACATCGCCGTCGGCGACGTGCTCGGCAGCTGCGTCTTCAACCTCGCCATCCTCGTCGTCGTCGACTTCCTGCACCCCGGTGAGTCCATTTACAGCCGCGCCAGCCGCGGCCACATCCTCTCGGCCGGCTTCGGCATCGTGCTGATCGGTGCGGTCGCCTTCTCGCTGCTGCTGGCCCGGCGCGAAGAGACGCTCGCCATCGGCCACATCGGCGCCTACACTCCGCTGATCATCGCCCTCTACCTGCTCGCCATGCGCACCCTGCACCAGTACGAGCGCCGCGAGCTGGCCGAGTTCGCCGGGGACGTCGCGGAGCGCTATGCGCACGTCAGCCTGCGGCGCGCCGCCATCGGCTACGCGCTGGCGGCCGTCGTCGTCGTCGCCGCCGGCATCTGGCTGCCCTTCGTCGGCGCCGAAATCGCGCGCGAGATGGGCTGGCACGACTCCTTCGTCGGCACGCTGTTCGTCGCCGCCGCCACCTCCACGCCCGAGGTCGCCGTCACCGTCGCCGCCGTGCGGCTGGGCGCCCTCGACATGGCGGTGGCCAACCTGCTCGGCAGCAATCTCTTCGACATCCTCATCCTCGCCATCGACGACATTTTCTATTTGAAGGGGCCGATCCTCGCTCATGTCTCGCAGGCGCACGCCCTGTCCGCCGTCTCCGCCATCATCATGACCGGCATGGCCGTCGTCGGCCTGTTCTACCGGCCGGCCGGCCCGCTCTGGCGCAGCGTCAGCTGGATCAGCCTGTTCATGCTGGCGCTCTACCTGCTCAACAGCTATATCCTGTTCCGCCATGGCGCCTGAACACACCCGCCATCCCGCCGGCACGCCGGAATGGCACACCCTGCGTATCGACGCGACCCTGCAGGCGCTGCGCGCCGATGCGCAGGGACTGACTTCCGCCGAGGCCGCCGCGCGCCTGCAGCAATACGGCCCGAACGCCCTGCCGGAGGGCCGCGGCCGCTCGGTGGCGCGCATGCTGCTCGACCAGTTCACCGACTTCATGATCCTGGTGCTGATCGCCGCGGCGGTGGTCTCCGGCATCGTCGGCGAGCCTTCGGACACCATCGCGATCTTCGTCATCGTGCTGCTGAATGCCGCCATCGGCTTCACCCAGGAGTGGCGCGCCGAGCGCGCCATGGCGGCGCTGCGCAGGATGGCGGCGCCCTCGGCCCGTGTGCACCGCGACGGCGCCGTGGCGACCCTGGCCGCCGACGGGCTGGTGCCCGGCGACGTCGTGCTGCTGGAAGCCGGCAACATCGTACCGGCCGACCTGCGCCTGATCGAGGCGGCGCAGTTGCGCGTCGCCGAGGCGGCGCTCACCGGGGAATCGCAGCCGGTCGAAAAGCAGACGGAGGCCCTCGCCGAGGCGCAGCTGGCGCTCGGCGACCGCGGCAACATGGCCTGGAAGGGCACGCTGGTCACCAACGGCCGCGGCACCGGGGTGGTCGTCGCCACCGGGCTCGCCACCGAGCTGGGGCACATCGCGCGGCTGCTCGAAAGCGCCGAGGAAGTGAAGACGCCGCTGCAGAAGCGCCTGGCGCGCTTCGGCGCACGGCTGGCCTGGGCGGTGCTGGCGATCTGCGCCATCGTCTTTGCCGCCGGCCTGCTGCGCGGCGAGCCGCCGGCGCTGATGTTCCTCACCGCCGTCAGCCTCGCCGTGGCGGCGATCCCCGAGGCGCTGCCGGCGGTGGTGGCGATCTCGCTGGCGCTGGGCGCCTCGAAGCTGGTCAGGCAGAACGCCCTCATCCGGCGCCTGCCGGCGGTGGAGACGCTCGGCTCGATCACCTACATCTGCTCGGACAAGACCGGCACGCTGACGCAGAACCGCATGCGGGCGGAAGCCTTCTGGGTGGACGGCGGGGACGAGCGGGTCGAGCCCTGGCCCAGCCTGCTGCGCGCCCTGGCGCTGGTGAACGACGCCGTCCCGGCCGCCGACGGCAGCCTCGTCGGCGACCCGACCGAAGTGGCGCTGCTGGAAGCGGCCATGGCGCGCGGCGCCGACCGCGCGGCGCTCGAAAGTCAGTTCCCGCGACACGGCGAGTTCGCCTTCGATTCCGATCGCAAGCGGATGGCGACGGTGCATGCCAACGGCGCCGGCTTCCTCGCCTGCGTCAAGGGCGCGCCTGAATCGGTGCTGGAACGCTGCCCCTGGCGGCTCACCGCACACAGCCCCGTGCTCTTCGACGCCGCCGAGGCGCTGGCGCAGGCCGAGCGCCTGGCGGCGCGGGGGCTGCGCGTGCTGGCCTTCGCCGAGCGCCGCATGGACACGCAGCCTACGGACATCGCGGAGGCGGAGAACGACCTGACTTTCCTCGGTCTCGTCGGCCTGATGGACCCGCCGCGCGACGAGGCAGCCCGCGCCGTCGACGAATGCCGGACGGCCGGCATCGTGCCGGTGATGATCACCGGCGACCATCCCGCCACGGCGCGCGCCATCGCCGAGCGGCTCGGCATCCTCGACCGGGGCGGCCGCGTCGTCAGCGGCGTCGAGCTGGCCGCGCTGTCCGACGCGGACTTCGCCGCGCAGGTGAAGGACATCCGCGTCTACGCCCGCGTCGACCCGGAGCAGAAGATCCGCATCGTCAAGGCGCTACAGGCCGCCGGCGAGTTCGCCGCCATGACCGGCGACGGCGTGAACGACGCACCGGCGCTGAAGCACGCCGACATCGGCGTCGCGATGGGCAGGGGCGGCACCGACGTCGCCCGCGAAGCGGCGCACATGGTGCTGCTCGACGACAACTTCGCCTCGATCGTGCATGCGGTGCGCGAGGGACGGCGCATCTTCGACAACATCCGCAAATTCATCAAGTACACGATGACCAGCAACTCGGGCGAGATATGGACCATCTTCCTCGCCCCCTTCCTCGGCCTGCCGATTCCGCTGCTGCCGATCCACATCCTCTGGATCAACCTCGTCACCGACGGCCTGCCCGGGCTGGCGCTCGCCGCCGAGCGCGCCGAACGCAACGTCATGCAGCGCCCGCCACGGCTGCCTTCGGAAAGCATCTTCGCCCACGGCATGTGGCAGCACATCGTCTGGGTCGGCCTGACCATGGGCGCGGTGTGCCTGCTGCTGCAGGCCTGGTCGATCCACCATAGCGGCGCGCACTGGCAAACCATGGTGTTCACCGTGCTGTGTCTGTCGCAGCTCGGTCATGCGCTCGCCATCCGCTCCGAGCGCGATTCCACCTTCCGCCTCGGCTTCTGGTCCAACCCGATCCTCATGGCGACGGTGGTGTTCACCCTCGGCCTGCAACTGGCGACGATCTACGTGCCGGCGCTGAACCCGGTCTTCAAGACCGCGCCGCTTGACTGGGACGAGCTGGCGATTTGCCTGATCCTGTCGACCGCGGTGTTCTTCGCCGTCGAAGCGGAAAAGTGGTTCGTGCGGCGCGGCCTGCTGTATGCGACGGGTAAGATACAGGTACCGATTCCTGACCGAAAGGAGAGGCCATGACTGACAAGCCAATTGCGCCGCCCGGCGAACCGATGATCTCCTGCGACGCTTGCCGCAAGGAGGTGCCGCTCAGTGCCGCCTTCACGCCCGAAGGCGCCGAATACATTGGACATTACTGCGGCATCGAGTGCTACCAGGCGTTCGTCGCCGAGGCGAAGCGGCGCGAAGCCGCCGGCCGGGCCGGCAAGCCTTGAGCGGGCGGCACAACGACAACAGGAGGTCCCCATGCAGCTCATGCTGATTGCCGGCATCGTCTTCGCCATCGGCGCGGTGCTCTTCGCCCTGCAGAACAACGTGCCGGTGACGGTGACGTTCGCGCTCTGGCGCTTCGACAGCACCCTGGCGGTGGTGCTGCTGATCGCGCTGGGCCTCGGCGCGCTGATCGCCGCGCTGGTATCGACGCCCACGGTGATCCGCGGCCAGTGGGGCGGCGCGCGTCTGCGCCGCCGGGTCGCCGGTCTCGAAGAAGAGAAATCCCGGCTCGAGCAGCGCCTCGCCGCGCTGGAAGCCGAAGCGGCGCGCCTGCGCCCGCCCGCCCCCGCCGGGGCGAAGCCTTACGCCGAGCTGCGCGAGATGCTGACCGGCGAAAAGCAGCCCGCGCCGCCCCCGCCGGAAAAAATGCCATGAACGCAAGCTACGAAGTCGTCATCGTCGGCGCCGGCAGCGCCGGGCTGGCCGCGCTGCGCGAGGTGAGAAAGCGCACGCAGGATTTCCTGCTGGTCAACGACGGCGCCTGGGGCACCACCTGCGCCCGCGTCGGCTGCATGCCCTCGAAGGTGCTGATCGAGGCCGCCAATGCCTATCACCGCCGCGGCACCTTCGAGGAATTCGGCATCCGCGGCGCCGGCGGACTCTCCGTCGATCTGCCCGCCGTGCTGCGGCGCGTGCGGCGCCTGCGCGACGGCTTCGTCAAGGGCACGCTCGCCGCCACCGACACGCTCGGCGAACGCGCCATCGCCGGCCGTGCCCGCCTCACCGGCCCCGGCCGCCTGGAAGTGAACGGCCGCGAGATCGCCGCGCGCAGCATCGTGCTCGCCACCGGTTCCAGCCCGGTGGTGCCGCCGGCCTGGCGCAGTCTGGGCGAGCGCCTGTTCACCACCGACACCCTGTTCGAACTGGCGTCGCTGCCGCCGCGCATCGCCGTGGTCGGCCTGGGCGCCATCGGCGTCGAGATGGCGCAGGCGCTGGCCCGGCTCGGCATCGAAGTCTACGCCTTCGGCCGCGGCCACCTCGGCGGCCTCACGGATGCGAAAGTCAGTGCCGCCGCCACGGCGCTGCTCGGCGGCGAGTTCGCCCTGCACCTCGGCGCCGAAGCGGACGTGATTGAAAAGGATGGCGCCCTGCGCGTGCGCGCCGGCGAAACGGAAGCGACGGTGGATGCCGTGCTCGCCGCGCTCGGCCGCCGGCCCAACCTCGCCGGCCTCGGCCTGGAAACCCTGGGCATTGCGCTCGACCCGCGCGGGATGCCGCCGGTCGACCCGAACACCCTGCAGATCGCCGGCCTGCCGGTGTTCCTCGCCGGCGACGCCAACGGCGAGCGGGCGCTGCTGCACGAGGCCGCCGACGAGGGCCACATCGCCGGGCTCAACGCCGTGCGCATGGCCGCGAGGGAAAAATCCGCCTGCTTCGCCCGGCGCACGCCGCTCGCCATCGTCTTCTCCGAGCCGAACATCGCCGTCGTCGGTCGCCGCCGCGCCGATCTGGCGGAAGGCACGTTCATCGAGGGCGAGATCGATTTCGCGCGCCAGGGCCGCGCCCGCGCCGGCCAGCGCAACCACGGCCTGATGCGCCTCTACGCCGAACCGGAGACGGGCAAGCTGCTCGGCGCCGAGATGTGCGCGCCGGCGGCCGAGCACATGGCGCACCTGCTGGCGCTGGCCCTCGACCGCGGCATGACGGTGCGCGAGCTGCTGCGCCTGCCTTTCTACCACCCGGTGCTGGAGGAAGGCCTGCGCAGCGCCCTGCGCGAGTTGGCGGCGCAACTGCCCGCCGCCGGCGAGTCGGACCTGAATTCCTGCGGCAGCTTCGAAGGGATCGGCGCCGAGGCGCTGGAGTGAGGCGGCAAGCAGCGCGGCTCGGCGTGCTGCGGGACTGACTTGCGAGGTTCGGCGGTCGTCAGGCGCCCTGCCGCAGCGCGGCGATGCGCTCATCGAGCGGCGGATGGGTCATAAACAGGCGCTTGAGGCCCGCTGCGGCGCCGCCGGAGATGCCGAAGGCGGCCATCTTGTCGGGTAGCGGCGCCGGCTCGTGGGCGGCACGCAGGCGCTGCAGCGCGGCGATCATCTTGTCGCGGCCGGACAGGCGGGCGGCGCCGGCGTCGGCGCGGAATTCCCTCTGGCGCGAGAACCAGAGGACGACGATCGAGGCGAGGATGCCCAGCACCATCTGCGCCACGATCAGGGTGACGAAATAGGCCGGGCCGTGGCCGCGCTCGGTCTTGAAGACGACGCGGTCGACGACATGGCCGATCACCCGCGAGAGGAAGATGACGAAGGTGTTGACCACGCCCTGGATCAGCGCAAGCGTCACCATGTCGCCATTGGCGACGTGGGAGACCTCGTGCGCCAGCACCGCCTCCGCCTCGTTGCGCTCCATGGCGCGCAGCAGCCCGGTCGACACCGCCACCAGCGCGTTGTTGCGGCTCATCCCGGTGGCGAAGGCATTCACCTCCGGCGCTTCGTAGATCGCCACCTCGGGCATGCCGATGCCGGCCGCCTGGGCCTGGCGCCGCACCGTCTCGACGAGCCAGCGCTCTACCTCGGAGGACGGCTGTTCGATGACGTGGGCGCCGACCATGCGCTTGGCGCTCCACTTCGACATGGCCAGCGAGATGAAGGCGCCGCCCATGCCCATGACGGCGGCGAAGGCGAGCAGGCTGCCCAGATTCAACCCGCCGTCGGCCAGCACCGGCTCCAGTCCGAGCAGGCGGACGACGGTGCTGAGGACAATCAGGATCGCGAAGTTGGTGATGAGGAACAGGACGACGCGCTTCATGGCTGGCTTCTCCGTTTGGCGATGACTGGCCTCAGTCGCTGTTGGCGAAGCCCAGCAGCGACAGCAGACTGACGAACAGGTTGTAGATCGAGACGTAGAGGCTGACCGTGGCCATGACGTAGTTGGTCTCGCCGCCGTGGATGATCTGCGAGGTCTGGAACAGGATCAAGCCCGAGGCGAGCAGCATGAAGGCGGCGGACACCGCCAGCGACATCGCGGGAATCTGAAAGAAGATCGCGGCCAGGCCGGCGAGGAAGGCGACCAGGATGCCGACGGCGAGGAAGCCGCCCATGAAGCCGAAGTCCTTGCGGCTGACGACAGCGTAGGCGGACAGGCCGAGGAACACCGCGCCGGTGCCGCCGAGCGCCAGCATCACCGTCTCGTGGCCGTTGGGCATCGCCAGATAGGTGCTGACGATCGGGCCGAGCGTGTAGCCCATGAAGCCGGTCAGGCCGAACACCGAGAGCACGCCCCAGCCGCTGTTGCGCAGCTTGGTGGTCGCGAAGAGCAGGCCGAAGTAGCCGACCAGGGTGAGCACGATGCCGGGGTGCGGCAGCTTGAGCGCCGCGGCGGCGCCGGCGGTGACAGCGGAAAACAGCAGCGTCATGGCCAGCAGCGCGTAGGTGTTGCGCAGCACCTTGTGGGTGGCGAGCAGCGAAGGCGCAGCGCCGGCATAACGGTCGACGGGAATGGCGATGGCGGTGGGGCGTTCGTTTCTCATGGCGGATTCCTCCTGTGTAGAAAGCCCGGCCAGTTTACGCGCCGGTTACAATCAAATAAAGTCGATTTTTAAGTATCGACAGTTCGATTTTACCGAAGTTTCCCGGAGCCTGACCATGAACCTCAAGCACCTGTTTTATTTCTGGAAAACCGCCAAGGAAGGCGGCGTCATGCGGGCCGGGGAGGCGCTGCATGTGACGCCGCAGACCATCAGCGGCCAGATCGGCCAGTTGGAGGACAGCCTGGGCATCGAGCTGTTCTCGCGCCAGGGCCGCATGCTGGAACTCACCGATGCCGGCCGGCTCGCCCTCAGCTATGCGGAGGAGATTTTTTCCCTCGGCGCCGAGCTCGAGCAGGCGATCCGCCATTACCCGAAGGGACGCCCCGCCACCTTCCGCGTCGGCGTCTCCGATGCGCTGCCGAAGTTGCTGGCCTACCGCCTGCTCGAGCCGGCCGTCGCCATCGGCGAGCCGCTGCGCATCGTCTGCCGCGAAGGCCGCCTCGAACGCCTGCTCACCGAACTGGCGGTGCATCGGCTCGATCTGGTCATCGCCGACACGCCGCTGCCGGCTGCGCTCGACATCCGCGCCTACAACCACCGCCTGGCCGAGTCGGGCATGAGTTTTCTCGCCGCGCCGGCGCTGGCCGCGCACGCGACAAAAAAATTCCCCGCCTGCCTGGCCGAGCTGCCGCTGCTGGCGCCGGGCGAGGATTCGTCGATGCGGCAGAAGCTGATGCGCTGGCTCGACAAGAAGCGCCTGCGGCCGAAGATCGTCGGCGAGTTCGACGACAGCGCGCTGATGTCGGCCTTCGGCCAGGCCGGCGTCGGCGTCTTCCCGGTGCCGACCATCGTCGAGACGGAGATCGTCGCCGCCTACGGCGTGAAGGCGCTCGGCCGCAGCGCCGAGGCGCGCACCGAGTACTTCGCCATTTCCGCCGAACGCCGCGTCAGCCACCCCTGCGTGCTGGCCATCACCGAATCGGCGCGCGCGCGCTTCGCCTGAAAGTCAGTCTGCGCAGTACGGCGCAGAAGTCACGATTTCGCCGCGGCGAGGAAGGCTTCGAGGATCGGCGTGCAGTCGAGCAGCTCGGGGCCGACGAGATGATGAAATTCGGGATGCCACTGCACGCCGAAAACGAAGCGGCGGCCGGTCCAGCGGATGGCTTCGACGGTGCCGTCCGCGGCCTGCGCCTCGACAAGCAGATCGCGGCCGAGGCGGTTGACGGCCTGATGGTGGATCGAAGTCACCAGGCCGCCCGCCGCAGCGCCGAACCAGCGCGCGAGCTGGCTCTTCTCGGCAAACGTGACGCTGTGGGCGTTGCGGTCATAGGCCTCGCTCTCGTGCGCCACCGCGCCGGGGCTTTGCGTTGGCAGGTCCTGGAAAAGCGAGCCGCCGAGGGCGACGTTGATCAATTGCATGCCGCGGCAGATGCCGAGCACCGGTTTTCTCGCCTCCATGAATTCGTGCAGCAACTCCAGTTCATAGGCGTCGCGCACCGGGTCGCCGCTCCACTCCGGGCGCAGCGGCTCCTCGCCATAGGCGCGCGGACTGACATCGGCGCCGCCCTGCAGGATCAGGCCGTCGAGCGATTCGGCGTAGTCGCGCAGGCGAATGTTGCTGCGCATGAGGATGCCGTCCTGCACCACCGAGGGCACCATCAGGAGCAGCACGCCGCGCGCCATCACCCATTGGGCGACCGACTGCTCGAGCACCTGCAGGGTCTTGCTGCGGATGCCGCGGGCGTCCGGCTCGGGATGGAAGATCCGCGCCGACAGGCCGATGCGGATCGGACGTCGCTTGCCGATCATGTTCCGCCCTCCTTTCGAAACAGCCGCACGGCGTCACTCCTTCGACGGCGTCATGAGCAGCTTGTAGTGGCGGGAAGGCAATTCGATGCCTGCCTCGTCGAAGGCCATCTTGAGGCGGCGCAGGTACTCGCGGCGGATGCTGTCCTGTTCGAGCGGCACCGCCTTGACCCGGCAGCGGATCACCAGCGCCGACTCGCTCAGGGTCTCGACGCCGGCGATCTCGATCGGCGCGAGGATCCGGCCGGCGAAGGCGGCGTCCTGGCGCAGGCCGTCGCCGACCCGGCGCATGACGGCGACGGCCCGGTCGATGTCCTCGCTGCTGGCAATGCCGGCGTCCACGACAGCATAGGCAAAGCCGAGGCTCTTGTTGGTCACCACGGTAATGGTGCCGTTGGGCACGTAATGCACGTTGCCGGCGTAGTCGCGCAGGCGCAGGTAGCGCAAAGTCAGCTCCTCCACCACGCCGGACTTGCCGCCGGCCTCGACCGAGTCGCCGACCCGAATCTGGTTTTCCAGCAGCAGGAAGAAGCCGGTGAAATAGTCCTTCACCAGGCTCTGGGCGCCAAAGCCGAGCGCGATGCCGACGACGCCGGCAGCACCGAGGATCGGCGCCACCGAAATGCCGAACTCGCCCAGGATGAGGATGCCGGCGACCACTGTCACCGACACCGTCACCATATAGCGCACCACCCGCGACAGGGTGTGGATGCGGCGGCCGTCCTCGGCATTTTCCTGGCGCGCCGCCACCGCCTTGCGCACGCGCGAGATGAGGCGCGGCACGATGCGCAGGGCGAGGCCGGCCAGCACCAGGATCAGCAGCACGCGCGCCGGCGTGGCCAGATACGCCGGCATGCCGGCAACGAACGCGTCGAGTGTCTGTCTCATCAGAAGGCCTGGTCCCAGCGCATGCTCAGGCGGATCGCCGAGCCGATCAGCCCGACCATGCTGTAGGTCTGCACGAAATTTCCCCACTGCTCGCCGCTCTTCGGATCGATGTGCTCGGCGAGCAAGCCGAGGCGGTTGCGGCAGGCGAGCAGGCGCTCGAACAGCGCCCGCGCCTCGTCGCGACGCCCCAGGGCGGAAAGCGCGTTAATGTACCAGAAGGTGCAAATCAGGAAGGCATTCTCGGGCTCGCCGAAATCGTCCTTCTCGACATAGCGGAAGATGAAGTCGCCGCGGCGCAGCTCGCGCTCGACGGCGGCGACCGTGCCGGCGAAGCGCGGGTCTTCGGCATCCAGGAAACCCACTTCGTTGAGCAGCAGCAGGCTGGCATCCATGGCATTGCCGTCGAGCGTGGCAACGAAGCTGTTGAGCTTTTCGTTCCAGGCGCGCTGGCTGACGACGCGATGGATGCATTCGGCCTGGCTGCGCCAGTAATCCGCGCGCTGCGCCAGTCCGAGCCGGTCGGCTATCTTCGCCAGGCGGTCGCAGGCGGCCCAGCACATCACGCTGGAGAAGGTGTGCACGCGGGCCGCGCCGCGCAGTTCCCACAGGCCGGCGTCCGGCCGGTCGTACACCTGCACGGCGCGCTCGCCCAGGGCTTCGAGCCGATGGAACAGCGCCTCGTCGCCGCAGCGCACGAGGCGCCTGTCGAAGAAGACGTGGGTCGCCGTGAGGATGGCCGAGCCATAGACGTCGTGCTGCACCTGGCGGTAGGCCTGGTTGCCGACGCGCACCGGCCCCATGCCGCGGTAGCCGGCCAGGGTGTCGACCTCGCGCTCCTCGATCAGCGAGCGGCCGTCGATGCGATAAACCGGCTGCAGCACGCCGTCTTTCGCGCCGGCGGCGATGTTCACGATATAGCCGAGGTAGCGCTCCATGGTCTGCGTGGTGCCGAGGCGATTGAGGGCGTTCACCACGAAGTAGCCGTCGCGCAGCCAGCAGTAGCGGTAATCCCAGTTGCGGCCGCTGTTTGCCGCCTCGGGAATCGAGGTCGTCATGGCGGCAACGATGGCGCCGGTATCGT
The DNA here is from genome assembly GCA_018262875.1 of Rhodocyclaceae bacterium. Taxonomy (GTDB): domain Bacteria; phylum Pseudomonadota; class Gammaproteobacteria; order Burkholderiales; family Rhodocyclaceae; genus Desulfobacillus. The sequence continues at coordinate 13,982 of JADFDL010000001.1, forward strand.
CGTAGGCGTTGAGCTTGAGGGTAATGGCGGCGCGGATCACTGCTTCCTGCCATTCGTAGGGGATGCTCAGATAGCGCACCCACTCGCGCCAGTAGGCGGCCGTCTCCTCGGCGAAGCGCCGGCCGGTCTCGCCGACCGCGCCTTGCAGGGTCTCGTCCGGGCCGAGGATCAGCGTCACCATGTCGTCCAGGAAGAAGGGCGTCTCCTCAATGACCGCGGTCACCGAGGCGTCGGTGGTCAGGCGCAGCACCAGGTCGGGGGTGACGAAGCGGATATGGTTGCTGCCCCAGGTCATCGCAGGACGCTCGCGGCCGTAGTCGTGGGCAGGACGCACGCGCAGCACGATGCGCGGGCTGCCGGCGAGCCGCCGCACCTGGCGCACCAGCGTCATGGGGGCGAACATGCGTCCGTGCTGGCGGAAGCGCGGCGAAAAGTCAGTCACTTCCACCACGCCGCCGTGGCGGTCGTGCAGACGGGTGACGAGGATCGCCGTATTGGTCAGGTACTCCTGTTCGGCATGGGTGAAGTCCGGCAGGTCGACCGCCATGAAACCGAAGCCCGCCTCGTCGGCGCGTTCCCGCAGCAGCGAACAGAACAGCGCGTCGCCGTCGAAGCGCGGGAAGCAGGCCCAGACGACCTCGGCCTTTTCGTCGAGCAGCGCGCCGATGCTGCTGTTGCCGATCAGCGCCAGATCCAGTGTCTTCATGCCATGTTTCCCCGCCGGCCGCCCCGGCAACCCGCACCGTCTTCCAGGACTTGCGCCAGCCACGCGTGCACCGCCTGCACGTCATCGATGCGCCAGCGTGCGACGGTTTCTCCCTCGCCGACCTTGATCGAATCGCCGCCCAGATCGTTCACCACGCGAAAGCCGTACTCGTCCGTTACGTCGTCTCCGACGAAAACAGGCCGCCGCCCGCGAAACGGCGGTTCCGACATGAATTCGGCGATGGCCGTGCCTTTGTCGCGGCCGGCCGGCTTCACTTCCATCACGCATTTGCCGGGCTGCAGGCTCACCGCGGCGCCGGCATCCGCAACGATGCGCCGAAGCGATTCCCGGACCCGGTCTTCCTGCCCGGGATTCAGCCTGAAGTGCACCGCCAGCGTCAACCCCTTGTCCTCGACGAGGAGGCCGCGGCCGTCTTCGAAGGTTCCCTTGACGAGCGCCTTCAGCCAAGGCCAGTCCACGCCCTCGGGGGCATGGCTGTGGATGCCGCCGGCGGCGTCACGGCGCTCGAGGCCGTGCTGGCCTGCGATGGGCAGGCGCAGGCCGGGAAACAGGGCATCGACATCGGCAACGCGCCGTCCGCTGATGAGGGCCACCGCGCCGCCGCTGCAATCGTGGAGGCTGCGGATCATGGCGATGAGCATCCCGTCGACCCGCACGCCCGATGGCGTTTCCGCAATTTCCAGCAGGGTGCCGTCGATGTCGAGGAAATAGGCCCGGTCCGCATCTGCCGACGGCAGGGCCATGGATGTGCCGCTCAGGCTTGTCGCTTCGGCCATTCTTCCTTTTTCTCCAGCACTTTTTCCCTGCGCCGCATGCCGGCCGCGTCGAGCAGCATACGCCCGGCCCAGCGATAAACGTTGAATTCCGCCACCAGGCCTCGCATCAGCCGCATGCGGTCACGGCTCTCTACCGCCGGCATGGAAAGTGCCATGTGCAGGGCCGCGGCGCACTGGTCGGCGTCGTAGGGATTGACGATCAACGCTTCGGGCAGCTCGCGAGCCGCTCCGGTGAACTGGCTGAGGATCAGCACGCCGCGGTCGTCGTCGCGCGCAGCGACGAATTCCTTCGCCACCAGGTTCATGCCGTCGTGCAGACTGCTGACGAAGCACAGGTCGGCCGCGCGGTAATACTCGTAGACGTCCTGCGGCTGATGGTGCTCGATCTTCAGGATGATAGGTTTGTAGCCGCCGCGTCCGAAGCGCTCGTTGATTTCCGTTGCCAGCGCCCGCACATGCGCCTCGTATTGCTGGTACTCGCCGATGCTGGTGCGCGTCGGCGCGGCGATTTGCACGAAGCTGAAGCGGCCGATCCAGGCCGGCTCCAGTTCGAGCAGCCGCTCGATGGCGCGGAAGCGCTCGAGTACGCCCTTTGTGTAATCCAGGCGATCCACGCCGACGCCCAGCAGGTGTTCCGGGCCGAGACCGTGCCGGCGCCGCACCTCGCCACGGCACTGATCGACGCTGCGCACGGTCAGTTCCGCCGGCGGCGGCCAGTCGATCGAGATGGGATAGCGCTTCACCGCCGTCAGCTTGCCGCCGTGGCTGACGGTGAAGTTCTCCCGGTCCACCCGCGCCTCCAGCATGCGATCCACGGTATCGACGAAGTTGTTGCAGTGGAACTGCGTGTGGAAGCCGATGATGCTGCTGCCAAGGAGGCCCTCGAGAATTTCTTCGCGCCACGGGCAGATGGAGAACGCCTCCGGGTTGGGCCAGGGAATGTGCCAGAAGGCGATGACGATCGCCTCGGGCAGCCGCTCGCGGATCATCCGCGGCAACAGGGCCAGATGGTAGTCCTGCACGAGGACGATCGGATTCGGCTTCTTTGCCTCGGCGAAGACCGCCTGGGCGAATTTCCTGTTCACTTCGACGTACTGCCGCCAGTCGCTGGTGCGGAAAGTCGGGCGGACGTGGGCGATATGGCACAGCGGCCACAGGCCCTCGTTGGCAAAGCCGTAGTAATAGCCCGCTTCTTCCTCGGGCGTCAGCCAGACGCGGCGGATGTGATAGCTGGGTTTCTCCGGCGGCACGGCCACCCGGTCATTGCGGTCGGCCACGTCGCGGTCGGCATCGCCACTGCCATGCGCGATCCAGGTGCCGGAGCAGGCGCGCATGATCGGCTCCAGCGCGGTGACAACGCCGCTCGCCGGCCGCTGCACCTCGATCCGGTCGCCGCGATGCACATGGATGTAGGGCTCGCGGTTGGAGACGACCAGCACGTCCTCGCCGGAGAGCTCGCCGCGCAGGATGGCGCGCAGGGTTTCCGGCGTCCAGGTCATCTGCGCGGCGTCGCGCGGGCGAATTTCCGTTTCCATTTCCCGAATGAGGGCGCGCAAGTCACGCGCAATCGGCAGGAATTCCGGCGCGGCCTCTTCCTTGCCCGGTTCGCGCAGCAGGCCTTCGCCGCGCAGCAGCGAACGCATGCCCTTGATCCAGCCGCGCCAGGAGAGCTGTGCGATCGCCACCGTGATGAGCGACACGACGAAGCCGAGGCCGATGAAGAAGTAAAAAACGTAGCGCTTCGTTTCCTCGCTGCGGCGCTGGATGAAACTCATGTCGTGCACCAGCACCAGCCGCCCGAGCGCGTCGCCTTCATGGTCGACGGCACGCACGGCGATGTGCAGCGGTCCCAGACCGCTTTCCAGAAGTCGGGCGGCGGGATCGCCGAACCGCTCCAGGCCGTCGCAGCGAATGGCAACGGGAAATCCCTTGGTGGCGATCAGCGCGCCGCCCCCTTCCGGGCAGAAGCCGAGGCCGAAGAGACGCTCGTCCTGCAGGAGCCGGGTCAGATAGGCCTGGGTCTTGGCGGGTTTTCCCGTCTGCAACTGCTCATACAGGGGTTCCTGCAGAGAATTGGCGACCAGTTCAGCGCGGATGTCGAGGTCGCGCACGAACCAGCGCAGGGTCAGCTGGTCGACAAGGGGCACGACGCTGTAGGCAATCGCCGCCAGCGCCAGAATCAGGGGAAGGATGAAGCGCAGCGATAACGACATGTCGATCCTTGTGTTTTCCGCGTGCGCGCAGATCGATCAACTGGCGCCGGTTGGGGCATTGTCCTGGTCGGCCGCCAGTCCGTCGCCAGCACCGAGACTGAGGCGGACCAGTTGTGCGATGCCGTCCACATTGAGCTTCTGCATCACCCGCGCCTTGTGTACCTCGACCGTGCGCGGGCTTATGCCGAGCTTCTCGGCGATGTCTCGATTGTGGCCGCCGGCGACGATCATGTCCATCACCTCGCGTTCGCGCGGCGTCAGCGTCGCCAACAGGTCGATGAAGCGCGCGCGCTGGTTGTGCTCCTGTCGAGCAGACTCGAATTTCGAGAGGGCGTCGTCGATAGCCGCCGAAAGTTTGGCCTGGTCCAGCGGCTTTTCCAGGAAATCCACCGCCTGCGCCTTGAAAGCATCGCGGGCCGATTCGACATCGCCGTGCCCGGTCATGACGATGACGGGCAGGCCGCAGCCAAGTTCGAGCAGGCACTTCTGTAATTCCAGCCCATCCATGCCCGGCATGCGGATGTCGATGAGGATGCAGCCGCGCCAGTCGGAGGCGTAGGCGCCGAGAAAGCTCTCGGCGTCTGCAAATATGGCCGTTCGGTAGCCACGCAGGCCGAGCAGTAGGCCGAGCGAATCGCGCACGGAGGGATCGTCGTCGACGATAAACACGCAGATGTCAGGCATGGGCAGGATTCCGTTCGAAGGGAAGCAGGAGCCTGAAGACGCCGTGCGCGCCGACGTCCGCCAGGAGATGACCGCCGTGCGCCTCGGCGATGGCCCGGCTGATGGCCAGCCCGAGGCCGAGTCCGCTTGACTTGGTGGAACTGAACGGCTCGAACAGACGCGTCGCCGCGGCGCCGGAGAGGCCAGGGCCGCTGTCCTCCACCTTGATACAGATGCGGTCGGGTCCTTCCTGTCCGGCTGAAACGTGAACACGCCGATTCCCTGGCGGCTGGGCCGCCACGGCGTCGAACGCGTTGGCCAACAGGTTGCGGATCACCACCTCGACCTGCAGCCGGTCGGCCATGACGATACCCTCCGGTGCGGGCGCTAGTGTCAGCGTCACGCCGGCTTGCGCGGCGCGCGACTGGAAGGGCGCCACGGCGACGGGCAGCAGTCCCGCAATGGGGATCGGCTCGAGGCGGGTCGTGCCGGTTCGGAAGAAGTCGCGCAAACGGCGCACCACCTCGGCCGCGCGGAACGACTCGCACACCATCAGTCGAATGGCGTTCTTCAGTTGGTCGCCGGTATCGCCCCGTTCCAGCAGTTCCTCGCAGGCAGTGCCGTAGGCGGAGAGGGCGGTCAGCGGCTGGTTGAGTTCGTGGGCCAGCGCGCCGGCCATCTCGCCCGCTGCGGCCAGACGCAGCGTCTGGCGCAACTCGGCGCTTATGCGCTGCTGCTCGTCGACCACCACGCCGACGAAGAACCCGACCAGGGCCAGCACGACCGTCAGGGCCTGGATCTCGAACACCGTGATCGCGGCGAAACCGAGTGTCTGAACGGCGACGATGATGCCGATCTGGATCAGGGCGGCGCTTAGCACCGCGCCGGCCAGGCCCTGCCGTGCGGCCGCCCAAACGATCGGCAGGAACAAGACGTAGAAATACTTGAAATCGGATTCGGCCCCCACGCCAAAAGCCACCCACAGGGCGGTGCCAGCAGACAGGAAGTGCCACAAAGTATCGCGGCGCAGCACCGTCGCGCCCAGCATGGCGCGCCCCTTCTCGTCGAGCAGCATCCACAGCAAGGGCATGGACACTAGGATGCCAACGCCGTCGCCGATCCAGTAGCGGCCAACCGCTTCGCGCCAATCTGCGGCCGGGATCAATCCGAGCGCCATCAGAACCAGCACGAATGCCAGACTGGTCAGCAAGGTTCCGACAATAACGATGGCGGACCACTGCAGCATACCGGTGCGATCCGAGAATATCCCCAGTCCGCCCAGCCGCCGCCTGAGGATTTCGCCGATTGCGCCATAACCGGCCGCCAGCATCGCTGCAATGGCCAGGGAAACCGGCAGCGGAGCAGGCAGGTCGCGCACCCACACCTCGGCCAGCAGCACGGCCAGGGCGAGCGGAAAGGCCGCCTTCCAACCGTAGCGCAGGAGAAAGACCAGCCCCAGCGCCGGCGCCGGATTCCACGGGGTGATGTTGAGCCCGTATAAGGGATGAAAGAAACTCGCCCAGTCGAGCGCAACGTAGCCGGCAATCAGCAGCAAGGCATCGTTCCACAGCAGGCGGCGGGCGGTAACCATCGGCTCGATCAGGTCGTTCCGGTCTGTCGGACGTTCATTGTGCGCAAGCATGGCGGATGGCGTAATTCGCCCTCTCCCGTACGTGATTTGCTTATTTTCCACCGAATCGCCCCTCGCCTGTGCGCCGGTTGGAATGATCGACGACGCCGCGACGAGCGGAGATGTCCGTACGCTTGCGCCCGAATTTTCAGTTTCGATTTCGCCCTCTAGGATGTCATCGACGTTACGTCCTTACCGAGCGAGAGGGTTCCCGTGGTCCACGCCGTCAGCGTGTTCGTCGCATTGTCCGTCTTCTGGCTTCTGCTGTCGGGACTATTCACGCCCTTCCTGCTGGCGGCCGGCGCCGGCAGCGCGCTCGCCGTCGTCGTCTTCGCACGGCGCATGGACGTGGTCGACCACGAAGGCCAGCCGATTCACCTCGGGTGGCGCGCGCTCTTTTCCTATTGGCCCTGGCTGGCAGCGGAGATCGTCAAGTCGTCCTGGGACGTCAGCCAGCGCATCCTGCATCCGCGGTTGCCGATCTCGCCAACGCTGGTGCGCTTCAGACCCTCGCAGGCAACGTCGCTCGGTCTGGTCATCCATGCCAACTCCATCACCCTGACGCCGGGCACCATTTCCGTCGAGGTGGCGCCGGGCGAATTCCTAGTGCACGCCCTGACGGCGGAGGGCGCTGCCGGGCTCGCCGGCAGCGAGATGGACCGGCGCGTCGCCGCCATGGAACAGCCCGCATGATGTTCGCCGCCGCCACACTGGCCCTGCTGGCGACGATCGCGCTGGCGCTGGTGCGCGCGGCACTCGGCCCGACCGTGTTCGATCGACTTCAATCGGCCAACACCGTCGGCACCTGCGCCATGCTGCTGCTGACGGTCATCGGCTTCCTCGACGGACGGCCGGACTTCCTCGACCTGGCGCTGGTGTACGGCCTGCTCAACGTCGTCGGCACCGTCGCCGTGCTCAAGTATTTCCGCCACGGCAACCTCGGCGAGGGCGGCGAGTGAGCTCGCTCGTCGACATCCTGAGCTGGGCATGCCTACTCTGCGGCGGCTTCTTTTGCATGGTCGGCGGCATCGGCCTCCTGCGCATGCCTGATTTCTACACGCGCATGCACGCAGCCAGCGTGACAGAGACTTTGGGCGCTGGACTGATCCTGCTCGGCCTGATGATCCAGGCCGGTTTCACCCTGGTCGGCGCGAAGCTGGTGATGATCGGCCTGCTCGTCTTCTTCACCAGCCCGACCGCCAGCCATGCGCTGGCCAAGGCCGCCATGGGCCGCGGGCTGAAGCCGGTCCTTGCGGAGCCCCTCCCTCACCCCTCCTTCGACAGGCTCAGGACAGGCCAAGCCCTCTCCCAGGCGGGGAGAGGGGAGCTTCATGAGTCGCGGAGCGACTGAGGCATATGACTACCAATCCCCCGACCCCTTTCCCGAGGAAAGGAGTGACGAAAGTTCAGCCGCTACTCGGCTTCCCTGTTGCTGGCTTCTGCCCTCCTTGGGGCGGCCCGGCGGAGGGCTGACGGATGGAAACCCTGATCATCAACGTGCTGCTGGCGATGATGGCGCTCGCCGTCGTCATCCTGGCTAGAAGCCGCAATCTTTTTGCTGTCGTCGTGCTAGGCGGGGTGTACAGCTTTCTCATGGCGACGGTGCTGGTCGCGCTGGACGCGGTGGACGTCGCCATGACCGAGGCCGCAGTCGGCGCCGGCATCTCGACCGTGCTACTGCTCGGCGCCCTGCACCTGTGCAAGAGCGAAGAGGCCAAGCCGATCCACCGGCCCTGGCTACCGCTCGCCGTTGCCTGCGGCACTGCCGCCGTGCTGGCCTATGGCACGCTGGGCCTGCCGGCGTTTTCCGATCCGCAGGCGCCGATCCACACCCACGTCGCGCCGCGCTACCTCGCGGAAGCGCTGGCAGCGACCGGCGTGCCCAATGTGGTGACGGCGGTGCTGGCGAGCTACCGCGGCTTCGACACCCTCGGTGAGACGACAGTGGTGTTCACCGCCGGCGCCGGCGTCATCGCCCTGCTGCGCCGGCGGAAGAAGAACGGCGAGCGCCGTCCTGCGGAGACTGACTTTCCCGGGGAACGGCAACCATGAGGCACGATCTCGTCCTGCGCGTAATCGCCAAGCTGCTGATCCCCTTCATCCTGCTCTTCGCCGTCTATGTGCAGTTCCACGGCGACTTCGGCCCCGGCGGCGGCTTCCAGGCCGGCGTCATCGCGGCGGCGGCTGTGATCTTCTACGCCCTCATCTACGGCCTCGACACGGCGCGGTGCGTTGTACCCGATCGGCTGGTCGAGACCATGCTGGCAGCGGGCGTGCTGCTCTACGCCGGCATCGGCTTCGCCGGCCTCGCCCTCGGCGGCAACTACCTCGACTACTTCGTGCTCGCCGCCGACCCGGTGGCCGGCCAGCACCGCGGCATCTTCTGGGTAGAGGCCGGCGTGGCGATCACCGTCTGCGGCGTGATGCTGAAAATCTTCTACATGTTCACCGCGCGCGGACGCGACGAGGATTGAGCGTGAGCGCCCCACACGGCCGCCCGAAGGGGCGCCAGCCACAACATGGAGCCGCGCAGCGGCGAACCTACGTCACCCCCCTCCACGGGGAGGGGGCCGGGGGGAGGGTGGTCCAGTGAACCTCGCCAGCCACTTCAGCTACTGGATCACCCTCTTCCTCATGGTGGCTGGGCTGTTCATCGTCATCGCTCGGGGCAACCTGATCAAGAAGCTGGTCGGGCTGGGCATCTTCCAGACCTCGGTCTACCTGCTCTACATCGCGCCCGGGAAACTGATCGGCGGCACCGCGCCGATCCTCGCCGAGGGCTTCAAGGTCTACTCGAACCCGCTTCCGCATGTCCTCATCCTCACCGCTATCGTCGTCGGCGTGGCCACGCTCGCGCTCGGCCTGGCGCTGGTGGTGCGCATCCGCGAAGCCTACGACACCATCGAGGAGGACGAGATCCTCCTCCAAGACCATGCGCGCGAGACGGAGGCGCCGTTCGAGCGATGAGCCTCGCCTCGCATCTGCCCGCACTGCAGGTCGTCCTGCCGCTTGTCGCCGCGCCGCTGGCAGTGCTGGTGCGCCACACTGGCGCCGCCTTCCTACTCGTCACCCTGGCGAGTTGGGCGGCCTTTGCCATCGCCGTCCTGCTCTGGCAGCAGATCGGCAGCCACGGCACCATCTCCTACGCTCTCGGCAGTTGGGCGCCGCCGCTCGGCATCGAGTACCGCGTCGACCGCCTCTCCGCCTTTGTCCTGGTGCTGGTCGCCGGCATCGCCGCCGTGGTACTGCCCTACAGCCGCCGCAGCATCGAGGCGGAGATCCCGCGCGAGCAGCATTACCTGTTCTACGCCATGTTCGCCCTATGCCTGACGGGGCTGCTCGGCATCGCCATTACCGGCGACGCTTTTAACATTTTCGTTTTCCTGGAAATCGCCTCGCTGTCCACCTATGTGCTGATCGCCCTCGGCCGCGACCGCCGCGCGCTGATGGCGTCCTACCAGTACCTGATCATGGGCACTATCGGCGCGACCTTCATCGTCATTGGCGTCGGCCTGCTCTACCTGAAGACCGGCACGCTCAACCTGGTGGACATGAGCGTGCGGCTTCAGGAGATGAGCAACCATCGGCCGGTACTGGCGGCGCTCGGCTTCCTCACCGTCGGCATCTCGCTGAAGCTCGCCCTCTTTCCGCTGCACCAGTGGCTGCCCAACGCCTACGCCTACGCCCCGTCCGTGGTGTCGGCCTTTCTGGCGGCGACGGCCACCAAGGTCTCGGTGTATGTCCTGCTGCGTTTCTACTTCTCGGTGTTCGGCGAGAGCCTGGTCTTTCACCGTCTGCCCTTGCCGGAGATCATGCTGGCACTGTCGCTGGCGGCGATGTTCGCCGCCTCGGCCATCGCCATCTTCCAGGACGACCTGAAGCGCCTGTTCGCTTATTCCAGCGTCGCCCAGATCGGCTATATCACGCTGGGGCTGTCGTTCGATTCGGTCAGCGGCCTTACCGCCACGGTGGTGCACCTCTTCAACCATGGCATCACCAAGGCGGCGCTGTTCCTGCTGATCGGCTGTGCCGTTACGGTAGTCGGCGGCTCCAGCCTGTCAAGGCTGGCCGGACTGGGCAAGGTCATGCCGCTCACCGCCTTCGGCATCGTGCTCGGCGGCCTCAGCCTGATCGGCGTGCCCGGCACCGCCGGCTTCGTCAGCAAGTGGTATCTGGTGCTGGCCGCTCTGGAGAAGGGCCATTGGTGGCTGGCGCTGGCCATCGTCGCCAGTTCCCTGCTCGCCGTCGCCTACGTCTGGCGCTTCGTCGAGATCGCCTACTTTCGCGCGCCGCCCGCCGGCCTGCCGGTGCGGCGCGAGGCGCCGCTGTCGCTGCTGGTCCCGGCCTGGCTGCTGATCGCCGCCACCATTTACTTCGGCCTCGACACCTCGGTGACGGTCGGTTCGGCCGCCGGCGCCGCGGCAGAACTGCTGGGGATGGCGAAATGACCGGCGCCGAACTCATCCTCGCCGGACTGGCGACGCCGCTCGCGGGCGCACTTGGCATCGCGCTCAACCACCGCGCGCCGAACCATCGCGAGGGAGTGACGCTGGTAACGGCCGCGGCGCTGTTCCTCTGCGTCTTCGCCCTGCTGCCGGAAGTGCTGGCTGGCGGGCGGCCGGAGATATCGATGTTCGAGGTGTTACCTGGCCTGGCGCTGGCGTTCCGCATCGAACCGCTCGGCATGCTCTTCGCGCTTGTCGCCTCCGGGCTGTGGATCGTGAACTCGCTCTACTCGATCGGCTACATGCGCGCCAACAACGAAGCCCATCAGACGCGCTTCTATGTCTGCTTCGCCCTGGCGCTGTTCTCGGCGGTGGGCATCGCCTTTGCCGCCAACGTCTTCACGCTGTTCGTCTTCTACGAACTGCTGACCCTGATCACCTATCCGCTGGTGACACACCATGGCGGCGACAAGGCGAGGAACGGCGGCCGGGTCTATCTCGGTCTGCTCGTCGGCACCTCGGTGCTGTTCCTGCTGCCGGCGCTGATCTTCACCTGGCACTTGGCCGGCACCACCGATTTCACGCCGGGCGGCATCCTCGCCGGCAAGCTCGAAGGCTTCGCTCTGGCCGGGCTGCTCGCGCTCTACATGTTCGGCATCGGAAAGGCGGCCCTGATGCCCTTCCACCGCTGGCTGCCGGCGGCGATGGTGGCGCCGACGCCGGTCTCGGCCCTGCTGCATGCCGTCGCCGTGGTGAAAGCCGGCGTCTTCAGCGTGGTGAAAGTGGTGGTCTATGTCTTCGGGCTCGATGCTTTGGCCGGCGGCACCGACTGGCTGGTCGGCGTTGCCGGCTTTACCATCCTCGCCGCCTCGGTGGTGGCACTCAACGCCGACAACCTGAAGCGACGCCTGGCTTATTCCACCGTCAGCCAGCTTTCCTACGTGGTGCTCGCCGCCGCGCTGCTGGCGCCGCTGTCGGTGATCGGTGCGGCCCTGCACATCGCCGCTCATGCATTGGGCAAGATCACCCTGTTCTTCGCGGCAGGAGCCATCTACACCGCTGCCCACAAGACGGAAGTCAGCCAACTGGATGGGATCGGCCGGCGCATGCCGTGGACCATGGGCGCCTTCGCCATCGGCGCGCTGTCGGTGATCGGCCTGCCGCCGGCGGCAGGCTTCGTCTCGAAGTGGTACATGCTCTCCGGCGCCATGGCCGCCTCCCATTGGCTTGCTGTGGCGGTAATCGCCGCCAGCACCCTGCTTAACGCCGGCTACTTCCTGCCTATCCTCTGGCGCGCCTTCTTCCGACCCGCCAGGGCCGAGGACAAGCATCACCCGCACGGCGAGGCGCCGCTGCCGATGGTGATCGCACTGTCCCTGACTGCCGCCGGCACTGTTGCGCTTTTTTTCTGTCCGGACGTGCCGCTGGCGCTGGCGCGCGGGATGCTCGGAGACCTGCCATGAAGCCGCACTGGCTGGACGATCCGCGCAACGTGAAGCGACTCTGGCGTCTATTCCTCGTCGTGCTGGCGGCCACGGTGCTGGCGGAGTTCGCGGTGCAACTGCATCCGCATTTCGAGGTCGAGGCGCTATTCGGCTTCCACGCCTGGTATGGCTTCCTCGCCTGCACGGCGATGATCCTCGTCGCCAAGGGACTGGGGCTGCTGCTGAAGCGGTCGGACACCTACTACGGAGCCGACGATGAGTGAGTGGCTCGTCCATCCCGGCCTGGTACTGGTGTTCGGCGCCTTCGCCCTGCCTTTCCTGCGCGGCGGCACACGCGGCGCGGCGGTGCTGGCGCTGCCGCTCCTCGCCCTGTTCTGCCTCTGGCAATTGCCGGAGGGCACCTCGTGGCGTGTGCACTGGCTGGGCTACGAGCTGTCGCCGCTCGCCGTCGACAAGCTGTCGCGCCTCTTCGCCACCATCTTCGCCCTGATGGCTTGCGGCGGCGGCCTCTTCGCGTTGCGGCAGCAGAGCCGCCTCGAGATCCCCGCCGCCTACGTCTACGCCGGCTCGGCCATCGGCGTGGCGCTGGCCGGCGACCTCGTCACCGTCTTCGTCTTCTGGGAGCTGATGGCGGTCGGCTCGACGCTGGTGCTGTGGAGCGCAGGAACAAAAACAGCCTGGGCCGCCAGCCGCCGCTACGTAATGATCCACCTGTTCGGCGGCGTCGTGCTCTTCGCCGGCGTCACCGGCCACCTGCTGGAGACCGGCGACGCCGCCTTCGTCCGCATGGCGCCCGACTCCGTCGCGCACTGGCTGATCCTGATCGGCTTCCTCATCAACGCCGGCGCGCCGCCGCTCTCCGCCTGGCTGCCCGACGCCTACCCGGAGGCCTCGTGGAGCGGCACGGTATTCCTCTCGGCGTTCACCACCAAGACGGCAGTGTACGTGCTGCTGCGCGGCTTTCCCGGCACCGAATTCCTGATCTGGATCGGCCTCTTCATGGTGTTCTACGGCATCGTCTACGCGCTGCTGGAAAACGACATGCGGCGCATCCTCGCCTACAGCATCGTGAACCAGGTCGGCTTCATGGTCGCCGGCATCGGCATCGGCACCGAAATGGCGCTGAACGGCGCGGCGGCGCATGCCTTCACCCACATTATCTACAAGGCCCTGCTGCTGATGTCTGCCGGCGCCGTGCTCGCCGCCACCGGCCGGCGCAAGTGCTCGGAACTGGGCGGCCTCTTCCATAGCATGCCGCTCACCACGATCTGCGGCACCATCGGCGCGCTCGCTATCTCCTCGTTCCCGCTGACCTCGGGCTTCGTCTCGAAGTCGATGGTGACGCAGGCGGCCATCGACGGCCACCTGCTGTGGGTATGGCTGCTGCTCGCCGCCGCGTCGGCCGGCGTCTTCCTGCACGCCGGCATCAAGTTCCCCTGGTTCGTCTTCTTCCAGAAGGACTCGGGGCTGCGCCCGAGCGATCCGCCGGCGAGCATGCGCTGGACGATGGTCGCCTTCGCCTTCCTCTGCATCGCCCTCGGCATCTGGCCTGAGCCGCTCTACCGCATGCTGCCCTACGCCGTCGACTACGTGCCCTACACGGCGGCGCACGTGCTGACGCAGCTGCAGTTGCTGCTGTTCTCCGGCCTCGCCTTCTTCGTCATGCTGCCCTGGCTGAAACGCACGCCGACCGTCACACTCGACGTCGACTGGCTCTGGCGCACGCCGCTGCCGACCCTGGCCCGGGCCGTTGGCCGCGCCCACCGCGGGCTGCGCGACGGCCTGGGCGCACGCGCCGGAGCCTTCGCCGCCCGCCTGTCCGCGGACATACGCCGCCATCGCGAACCGGGCGGTTTGTTACTGCGCAGCTGGCCAACAGGAAGCATGGCGCTGTGGGCCATGACGATGCTGCTGGCCTGGCTGGTCCTTTACTACATCCCTTAACCCGTACCCAGGAATCGAATGGAGAAAGGAGGAGTCATGAGCCACAACGCCGCCAACGCCCAAGCCTCACCGGAAATGAAACCAACTCGACTGCTGATTCCGGTCGATGCGACCGAGCGTTCCCGCTGGGGACTCCAGTACGCCTTGCGGCTACACCGAAACAACGTCCCGGTGCGGGTCGCAATGCTGTACGTGGCAGAGCCCATCACCACCCTGGAGGTGCTGCGCTTCCGGACCCATGACGAAATCGCCCGTTTCCAGGCTGAAAGCGGGCGCAGCATTCTCGATGATGCGGCACAGTCGCTCGCGCAGGCGGGCATTCCATGCGAGCTGGTTTACCGCGAAGGCGATATTGTTTTTCAGATTCTGGATGTGGCGGAACAGCTTGGCTGCAGCGAGATCATTCTGCCCTTGCCACATGCGCAGATCGCCAGGCTGCTGTGCCGAGATGTGGTGCGGGAAGTCATCAGGCAAGCTCGGGAGGCACTGGTCATCACTACCGACTCAGAAGGCAGGACCACCCTCAGCCGAGAGAGATAGTCGCCCCCCCCTCACCCACGCTGCGCGAGGTGGAGTTTGGGCGACCTTCGGGTCGCCCATTTTTCCTTGAAAAGGTAAAGCGATAGCGGGTTATCATCCATACAACGTGAATCAACCCCTCGACCGCGCCCGCCTCGCCCTGCTCCTGCTGCTCGCTGCCGTCCTTGCCGTCGGTCTGTGGGCCTACCGCGGCGTCGGCGATTCCTTGCGCGAGATCCGCGCGACCGGACTGACCGCCCTGCTCAATACCCAGATCGAGGCGCTGGATCAGTGGATCGCGGAAGGGCGGCACGAGGCGGAGCAACTGGCCGCCGACGCGGAATTGAGCGCGGCCATCGTCAAGCTCGCCCGCAACAGCCCCGGCCAGGGCGACGGTTCCCGCGTCATCGAGAGCATCCTGAAAACAGCGGGCGCGATCGGCGTCACGGCGGCCCATGTCATCGACACCCAGGGCGGCATCCTCGCGTCGAGCGATGCGGAGCGGGTGGGCCGGGGGGTGGTTCCCGATTTCTTCGCCCATCTCGCGCCGGCCCTGGCCGGCAAATCCGTTTTCGTCCGGCCGCAGCATGGCGGCGGCACTCAACTGGGGCGCGCCTGGATCGCCGCGCCCGTGCGCGCCAAAGACAGCAGGGTGAT
>JADFDL010000199.1:0-2281 GCA_018262875.1 Rhodocyclaceae bacterium
GAGCAGGCTGCCGCCGATGAAGGCGACGTCGCAGGCGGCGTAGTAGGCGAACAGCTCGCCCATGCTGTCGCCGAGCAACACCTGCGTTTGCGCCGCGACCGGGGCGTTCTCGCTGCGCCGCTGCAGCATCAAACCGACCTTGCCGGCGAGCGCGGCCACTTCGTCGAAGCGCTGCGGATGGCGCGGCACGACGAGCAGCAGCGCATCGCCCAGCGGATGTTTCGCCAGCGCTGCGAACAGCAGCGCTTCCTCGCCCTCGCGCGTGCTGGCGGCCAGCAATACCGGGCGCGGCCCGATCATCCGCCGCAGGGTTTCACCGTGCGCGATCTGTTCCGGCGGCGGCAGGATGTCGAACTTCACGTTGCCCAGCACCTCGACCTGCGGCGCACCCAGCGTGCGTAGCCGCGCGGCATCCTGCTCCGTCTGTGCGGCGATGGCTGCCAGACCTTGTAGTGCGCTGCGCGTCAGCCTGGGAAAGCGCGCATAGCGCCGCGCCGACTTCTCCGAGAGGCGGGCATTCGCCAGCAGCAGCGGAACGCCCGCCCGCTTGCACGCCGTCACCAGGTTCGGCCAGAGCTCGGTTTCCATGATGATGCCGACGACCGGCCTGAAATGCTGCAGAAAACGTTGTACGGCGAACGGATAGTCATAGGGCAGATAGACGCGCTGTACGCCATCGCCGAGCAGGTCTGCGCTGGCCTGGCGCCCGGTCGGCGTCATGTGCGTGAGGAGGATGCGGTGCTGCGGATAGCGTTCTTTCAATGCGGCCACCAGCGGCGCCGCGGCGCGCGTTTCGCCGACCGAGACGGCATGCAGCCAAATGACCCCCTCTCCTCGCGAGGGAGGGGGTTGAAGCGAGGGATAAACGCCGAACCGCTCCGCCACATGCTGCAGGTATTCGGGCTGCTTTCGGCTGCGCAGGAGCAGATGCAGCCCTACATACGGCAGCAGGAGCAGGAGCGCCAGGTTGTAGAGCAAGCGCGTCATGTCCCGAGCAATTCCCCGGTCACGGCGATGGCCTCGGCTGCCGTCGGCGGTGCGCCGGCCGCACCCAGGTTGATCGCCGTATCGCCAGCATAGACCCCGGTCAATTCCGGCCGCGAGCCGGCAAACAGGCACAAAGTCAGCCGCCCCAGGGCGGCGGCAATGTGGCTGAGGCCCGTGTCGACGCCGATCACGATCTGCGCCCCCGCCAGCAACTGTGCCAGTTCTGCGATGTCCATGGGCGGCGCGGCGACGGCGGCCGCCATGCCGGAAGCCAGGCGCGCGGCACGCTCGCGTTCCTCGGCGCTGCCCCCCGGCAGCACACAGGCCAGGCCGCGCGCGTTCAGCGCCGCCGCCAGTTGCAGCCAATCGGCTTCCGGCCACAATTTGTCGGCGCGGCTGCTGGCAGTGAGCAGCACGCAGTAGGGTGTTGATGGCAACCAGTCCGCGGCGAGCGGTGCGGCGGCGATGCCATAGTCGAGCGGCAGGTCCGGTTCGTAGCCCAGCGCCGCCGCGGCCAACCAGCGGTTGCGTTCCACCGCATGCAGGTTCTTCGGGATGACGTAGGTATCGTCGTAGCAGCGCGCCGCCAGCGGTTCACGCGCCACTTCCGCTGCGTAGCCGGCTCGGCGGCCCTGCGCGAGCCGTGCCATCAGTCCGCTCTTGATCAGGCCCTGCGTGTCGAGCACCAGATCGTAGGCTTCAGTGCGCACTGCCGCGCGGAAAGCACGCAGTTCGCGCCAGATGGAAACGGAAAAGAGGTTGCGGCGCCAGCGACGCACCGCGACCGGAATCACGTTGGCCACGGCCGGATGCAGGCGCGGGATGTCGGCGAAGCTTTCCTCCACCACCCAGTCGATGCGCGCTTGCGGAAAACGCGCATGAATGTCGCTCGCCACCGGCAGATTGTGCACGACGTCGCCGAGGGATGAGGTTTTGATTAGGAGGATTTTCATTGACGAGAATTATACCCTGTCAATGGCTTATGATAGACTTAGTCCATGGACCTAGTCCAAGGAGATAGACATGGCAACAATGGTTAACGTGCACGACGCAAAAACCCATTTCTCGAAGCTGCTGGAACGCGTTCATGCCGGCGAGGAGATCGTTTTGGCCAAGGCGGGCAAGCCCTACGCCAAGTTGGTGCCGCTGGGTGGGGAGAAGCCGCGTCGCCAGCCTGGCCGGCTCAAGGGTCTGATCACGGATGCCTTCTTTGAACCGTTGCCGCCCGAGGAACTCAAGCTGTGGGAGGAGGGATGGCCGGGCGACCCGCTGAACGAGGGCAAATGAAGCTGCT
>JADFDL010000199.1:2640-3878 GCA_018262875.1 Rhodocyclaceae bacterium
TCAAAGTATTGTGGTGATCCTCTTATCATGAAAATCCTTATCACCGGCGCCGCCGGCTTCATTGGCATGCACGTCGCCCAGCGCCTGCTGGCACACGGCGACGAGGTTGTCGGCATCGACAACCTCAACGATTACTACGATGTCGGCCTGAAGGAGGCGCGCCTGAAGCAGCTGGCCGACCATCCGGGCTTCCGCTTCATCAAGCTCGACATCGCCGATACCGCGGGCATGGCCGAACTCTTCCGCAAGGAAAACTTCGAAGGCGTCATCAACCTCGCCGCCCAGGCCGGCGTGCGCTACTCGCTCATCAACCCGCAGGCCTACGCCCAGACCAACCTCGTCGGCTTCGTCAATTTGCTCGAAGGCTGCCGCCACGGCAAGGTCGGGCATTTCGTCTATGCCAGCAGCTCCAGCGTCTATGGCGGCAACACCAGGATGCCGTTCTCCGAGCACGACAACGTCGATCACCCCGTCAGCCTCTACGCCGCCAGCAAGAAATCCAACGAGCTGATGGCGCACACCTACAGTCATCTCTTCGGCCTGCCGACGACCGGCCTGCGCTTCTTCACCGTCTATGGTCCGTGGGGGCGGCCGGACATGGCGCTGTTCCTGTTCACGAAAGCCATCATCGAGGAACGGCCGATCGACGTCTTCAACCACGGCAAAATGCAGCGCGATTTCACCTACATCGACGATATCGCCGAGGGCGTGGTGCGCGTGCTCGACCGGCCGGCCGCGCCGGACCCCGCCTTCGTCAAGGACCATCCCGATCCGGCCACCAGTTGGGCGCCCTACCGCATCTACAACATCGGCAACCACCAGCCGGTGGAACTGATGGCCTACATCGAGGCCCTCGAGGAAGCACTCGGCCGCAAGGCGGAAAAAAACTTCCTGCCGCTGCAGGACGGCGACGTACCCGTCACCTACGCCGACACGGCCGAATTGCAGGCCGCCACCGGCTTCGCCCCGGCCACCCCCGTGCGCGAGGGGGTGCGCCGCTTTGTCGAGTGGTATCGCGGCTATTACACGCCGTAGGTGCAGATGGGCCCCTTAAAAAATCGAGATTTCGTCATTCCCGCGAAAGCGGGAATCCAGAAACCTTGCGGATCCCCGCTTTCGCGGGGATGACGAGGATAGATTAAGGAAGGGAAACATGGAAAAAGCGAAAGACATCAAGCTGGTCATTCTCGACGTCGATGGCGTCATGAGCGACGGCCGCATCGTCATCGACGACAACG
>JADFDL010000200.1 GCA_018262875.1 Rhodocyclaceae bacterium
GGCCTGGCTGCCATCCTGCTGACGCATCATCACGGCGACCACACCGGCGGCGTCGCCGGACTGCTCGCCCGGCATCCGGTGCCGATTTTTGGGCCTGCGGGCGAAACCATCGCCGGCGTCACAGTGCCGCTGCGGGAGGGCGACCCGGTCGCCCTGCCCGGTTTTCAGGGTCATTTCCGGGTGATCGACGTGCCCGGCCATACCCACGGCCATATCGCCTATTACGGCCACGGCGCACTGTTCTGCGGCGACACCCTGTTTGGTTGCGGCTGCGGCCGTCTGTTCGAGGGAACAGCGGAACAGATGTGGACCTCGCTGTGCAAGCTTGCCGCGCTGCCGGCCGACACCCTGGTGTACTGCGCCCACGAATACACCCAGTCGAATGTCCGCTTCGCACTGGCCGTGGAGCCCGGCAACACCGCTTTGCTGGCGCGGGCCGGGCGGGTGGCGCAACTTCGTGCCGACCGGCAGTCGACGGTGCCCTTCACGCTTGCGGAAGAGCGGCAGACCAACCCTTTTCTGCGCAGCGGGGAAGCGGAAGTGACCGCCGCCGCCGAACACCATTGCGGCGCCAAACTGGCCGGAGCGGCCGAGGTGTTTGCCGTGTTGCGGGAGTGGAAGAACGACTTCCGCCAATAGTCAGGCTGTCAACAACGCCGGGCAGGGAAATGTCGGACAGGAAATTGACGCCCGGGAGGCGCAACGGTAGCATTGAGCTTTCGCACGTTCAGGCTCCATGCTCAAGTTCATACCCGCGCTGCCGGGGATCTTTGCCTGCTTCGCCTTCTGCCTGTTTTCTGCCGTTGCCGCCGCCTCAGATGAAGACAAACCGGCTGTGGCCGCTTCAGTGCCTACGGCTGCGGAGACGGCGCCGTCCGAACCCGTCCCGACCATCGAGCTGAAGGAGGATCCGCCGCCCCTGGCAACGATCGACCTGACCCTGCCGCCCGACGATCTGTGGGAGCGCATCCGCCGCGGTTTCGGCATGCCCAACCTCGACAGTCCGCTGGTGCAGCAGCAACAGGCCTGGTATCTCGCCCGCCCGGACTACCTGCGGCGCGTCGTCGAGCGCAGCCGCCGCTACATGCACCACATCGTCGAGGAACTGGAAAAGCGCGGCATGCCGACCGAGCTGGCCCTGCTGCCCATCGTCGAGAGCGCCTACAACCCGATGGCCTACTCGCGTGCCCACGCTTCGGGCATGTGGCAGTTCATTCCCTCCACCGGCAAGACCTACCAGCTCGACCAGAACTGGTGGATGGATCAGCGCCGCGACATCATCGCCTCCACCAGTGCAGCCCTGGAGTACCTTCAATCCATCTACGAAATGCACGGCGATTGGCACCTTGCTCTGGCCTCCTACAACTGGGGCGAGAACGCGGTGGCGCGCGCCATCAACAAGAACCGGGCGAAGGGGCTGCCGACCGACTATCTGAGCCTGAGCATGCCGAACGAAACGCGCTCGTACGTACCGAAGCTGCAGGCGTTGAAGAACATCATTGCCCAGCCTGCCTTGTTCAACGTCAGCCTGGACCCCATCCCCAACAGGCCCTATTTCCACAGCGTCGAAGTCTCCGCCCACATGGACGTGGCCATCGCCGCACGGCTGGCGGAGATGACCATCGAGGAATTCCTCGCCCTCAACCCGGCCTACAACCGTCCGGTCATCCCCGACAAGGGCGGCGCCAACATCGTCCTGCCGGCCGAGAAGGTCGATGTCTTCATGTCCAATCTTGAGGCGTACGGCAAACCACTGACAAACTGGCGGGCCTATTCCATCAAAAAAGGCGAGAGCCTGGATTCGGTGGCGAAGAAGCACGGCCTGAGCGTGGCACGTCTGCGGCAAGTCAACGGCATCAGCGCGAAAATGCGGATCGGGCCGGGCCACACTTTACTTGTGCCGGCCAATGGCGAGGCCGCGGCGGACAACCTGCTGACAGTCAATCTGCCGGTGGTCAAACCCACCGTCCGCAAGCCGCCCGTCAAGGGCAGCAAGGCAGCGACAGGAAAAGGCAGCAAGAAGTCCGCCGCCACAAAGAAAACCACCAAGACGCCGCCCAAAAAAGTCGCCGCCAAACGACCCCCGCCCCGCAACTGATCCTGTCTATTCGTAGAGGAAACAGCGCACGCTGCGCGTGCCGAGATTCGTCTCGGCCGGATAGGCCGCGGCACACTGCGGCATGGCGCGCGGACAGCGCGGATGGAAATGACAGCCGGCGGGCGGATTGGCCGGCGAGGGCATGTCGCCCTTGAGCACGATCACCGGGCGCTGCTCCTCGGCATCCAGGCGCGGCACGGCAGACAGCAGAGCATCCGTGTAGGGATGCTTCGGCCCGCGCAGGATTTCATCCACCGTGCCCCGCTCGACGATGCGGCCGAGGTACATCACTGCCACCTCGTGCGCCAGGTACTCCACGACGGCAATGTTGTGGGTGATGAACAGATAGGCGAGGCCGAGCGAGGCCTGCAGTTCCTTCAGCAGATTCAGGATCTGCGCCTGCACCGAGACATCGAGCGCACTGGTCGGCTCGTCGCAGACCAGCAGGCGCGGCGCGACCGCCAACGCCCGTGCTATGGCGATGCGTTGCCGCTGCCCGCCCGAAAACTCGTGCGGATAGCGCCCGCGCATCCCGGCCGACAGGCCGACACGTTCCAGTTGCTCGTCGATCCGCCTGTCCCGCTCAACGCGACCGGAAGCCGTGCCGAGGGCGGCCATGCCCTCCTCGATGATGTCGCCCACCCGCATGCGCGGATCCAGCGAGCCGTAAGGATCCTGGAACACGATCTGCATTTCCCTGCGCAGCTTGCGCAGGCGCGTGGACGACAGCGTGGTGAGTTCCTCGCCGTTGAAGCGCACGCTGCCGCCGGTCGGCCGCAGCAGTTGCAAGATCGCCTTGCCGGCCGTCGTCTTGCCGCAGCCCGACTCCCCTACCAGCGCCAGCGTGCGGCCCAAAGTCAGTCCCAACGATACGCCGTCGACTGCCCTGACCTGTCCGGCGACACGCTTGAACACGCCCTTGCGGATGGGGAAATGCATTTTCAGGTCGGCCACTTCCAGCAAGGGAACTTCGTCCTGCAGAAGCGGGCTTGCCTGCGGGTCGGCGACTTGATCGCCAGCAAGCTGGCTCCTGCGTCCTGCTTCCTGATTCACGATCCCCGACCTCGGGTCGTAAAGATGGCAGCGCACGACGTGACCCTTTTCCGCTTCGTGCCAGGCCGGCACCTCGGCCTTGCAACGCGCCCAGGCGTTCTGACAGCGATCGGCGAAGCGGCAGCCGGGAAAAATCGTCGTCAAGGGCGGGACGCTGCCGGGAATGGTTTCCAGCGTGCCGCCGCGACGCTCCGGCCGGGGCAGCGCGGCAAACAGCTTGTGCGTATAGGGGTGCTTTGGCGATGCGAAAAACGCCTGTCGTGCGGCAACCTCCACCAGTTCGCCGGCGTACATCACACCGACCCGCTGCGCCAGCTGCGAGACGATGCCCAGGTCGTGGCTGATGAGCAGCATGCCCATGCCGCGATCGCGCTGCAGCTGGCCGAGCAGTTCGAGCACCTGCGCCTGAATCGTCACGTCGAGCGCGGTGGTCGGCTCGTCGGCGATCAACAGGCGGGGATCGCCGGCCAGCGCCATGGCGATCATGACGCGCTGCTTCATGCCGCCGGAGAGCTGGAAGGGATACTCGTCGAGGCGCCGCACCGGATCGGGGATGCCGACCGCGTCGACGAGCTCCAGGGCGCGCCGCCGCGCCGACGCGCCGCGCAGGGCCGCGTGCCGTTCCAGCACCTCGACGATCTGCTGGCCGACGGTGAGTACCGGATTCAGGCTGGTGGCGGGCTCCTGGAAGATCATCGCCATCTCGCGGCCGCGCACATCGC
>JADFDL010000201.1 GCA_018262875.1 Rhodocyclaceae bacterium
GCGCAGGAGTTGCAGGTTCTCGGGCTGCCCGATGTCGGCGATGGCGATGCTGCGCGGCTCGTCGGGGTAGCCGGTAAAGGCGGTGTGGATCTCGATGCGTTCGCGGTCGCTGACGACCAGCAGCGGCGGGTTCTCGAGTTCGAGGGCGTAGTCGGTGAGTTGCTTCAGCGCCGCGCGCAGGTCGCGGCCGGGGCGCTTGTTCTCCCAGCCGAAGCAGCCGCGCTTCCAGACGTCGGCCCAGCCTTCCCCACCGCCAGCCTTGCCGGCGCCGCGCTCGAAGCAGTAATTGTCGGAATCGCGCGGCTTGTCGACGCCGAGCAGCTCGCAGAGGTCGTCGAAATGGCCCTGGGCGCCGGCGCGCTCGGTGAGCGGGTTCCCCTTCCAGCGGGCGATGAACTGTTCCGGCGTCATGCGGCGATTATGCCATGCGGCATGCGACGGTCCTGCATATGAAAACGGCCCGCCTGGGGCGGGCCGCGTAATCAGGCAAACCGGGTGTTACTTGTAGAAGCCGCGCGCCTTCATGCGGTCGCAGGCGTTCTGGCGCGGGCCGCGCAGGGTCTGGCCCTTCTCCTTGGCGCGCGCCGCCATCTGCTTGTGGTGCTCTTCCTGCACCGCCTTGCATTCCTCCGGCGTCTTCGCCGCCAGCATCTTGTCGTGGTGGGCGGTGCGCTCCTCCGGCGTCATCAGGCTCCAGCCGGGTGTGTTGTCCTTGTTGAACTGATAGCGCATGCCCTTGCCGCCGGGCCCCATGCCGCCCATGCCGCCGCCCGGACCCATGCCGGGACCCATGCCCGGGCCCATGCCGCCGCCGGGGCCCATGCCCTGGCCGGGTTGCGCGAGGACGGAAGCGGAGAGCGATGCGCCGAGAAGTGCCGATAAAGCCAGCGTTCTGATTTTCATGGTGTGGTCCTTTCAGGATGTTGGGGAAGATCCGGCGGGTGCCCGCAGGAATTGTTGTTGGTTGAAACCAATATAGTCCCCATTCCGTCGCAAGTCCAAGAGGAAGGTCACGGCTTCAGCCAGCCGACGATCTCCTCCCTGCTCGGCATGCGCCCGGCAACCTTGACCGCCTCGTCGATCACCAGCGCCGGCGTCGTCATGACGGGGTAGGCCATGATCTTGTCCATCTCTTTCACGTGTTCGAAGGTCGCTTCGATGCCGAGCTCGGCGACGGCCTCGCGCGTGAGCTGTTCGAGCCGGTTGCACTTCGGGCAGCCAGTGCCGAGGATCTTGATCAGCATGTTCGTCTCCTTTCGATGAGGCGCAGGGCCAGCAGCAGCGCGGCGATGCCGCCGCCAATGATCAGGGCCAGCGTGGCGAAGGGCGTGCCGTCGACCCAGGCGCCGTAGGCCAGGCCGGCGGCGGTCGAGAACAGCGCGACGAGGCCGACGTAGGTCCACGCCTTCAGCTTGCCGATGATCGCCGAGGTGATGAGGATGCTCTGCAGCGAGAGTTCCGGGTCGGCCATCAGGTAGGCAATCAGCGGCCCCGGGTGCATGCCGAGCGAGAGGAACATCTTCGCGATCGGCACCTCGACCAGGGTCGGGAAATACATGAAGACGCCGAACAGCACGCCGGCGAGGTTGGCCAGCACGGTGTTGGCGCCGGCGATGGCCTGGATCCACTCCGGCTGGATGAAGCTGCGGACCACGCCGACCAGGAAGACGCCGACGACCAGCAGCGGAAAGATCATCTTGACGAAGCGCCAGGTTTCCCACAGCCATTGCTGCATGTCCCAGGCGTCGAAGCGGCGCGCCTGCGGCAGCAGCGCGCCGCACAAGGCGGCGACGGCGAGCGTGCGCCCGGTCACGGTGACGGCAAGCCCCTCGCCCGTCACGCGCACGCCGAGGGCGGCGAAGGCCAGCGTGGCGAAAGTCAGTCCCAGCGAAACGGCGGTGAGGCGATTGAAGCCTTCGTCGACCTTGCCGAGGCCGCGCCATGCGGCGGCGCCGATGAGGCCGAGCAGGACGATCAGCAGCAGCCCCTGCAGGCTGAGGCCCTCGGCGCCCTTGATCTCGTCGACCGGCACCAGACGGTCGAGCACTGCCTGCGCGCCCGCGGCGCCGTCCCAGGGCAGCGTGACGCTGGCGAGCGCCGCGTTCAGCCAGTCCATCTTCAGCGTGCCGGCAATCAGCAGCGCAACGAGCGTGCCGACGAACAGCAGGTTGCGACGCGGGATGCCGCCGTCGGCAAAGGCCGCCGGCATCGGCGTGCGCGCCTGCTCGTCGGCGCGGAACAGCATCGCCATCAGCAGGCCGATGCCGATGCCGAAGATGAGGGCCAGCAGGATGCGCGCGATGGCGAAGTCGGCGCCAAGGGCGACGCCCGTGTAGGACAGCGCGAGGATGTTGCCGGCCGGCGCGAAGAACAGGAAGGTGATGGCCGGGCCCAGCCCGGCGCCCTTGCTGTAGATGCCGGCGAAGAGCGGCTGCACGGTGCAGGAGCACACTGCCAGCAGGCTGCCGGCGCCGGCCGCCGCGGTGTAGGAAACATATTTCGGCGCCTCCGGCCCGAGGAAGCGCAGGATCGACTGCTGCGGCACCAGCGCCGAAAGCGCGCCGGCAATGAAGAAGGCCGGCACCAGACACAGCAGCACGTGGGCGGCGAGGTAGGCGGCCAGGCTGGCGGCGCCGCTTTGCAGGGCGACAACGATCATATCCACGTCAGGCCTTCGCCTCGTACCAGCCCTTGCTGGCGTTCACCACTTTGACGACCAGCAGCATCACCGGCACCTCGATCAGCACGCCGACCACGGTGGCGAGCGCCGCGCCCGACTCGAAGCCGAAGAGCGAAATCGCCGCCGCCACCGCCAGTTCGAAGAAGTTGGAGGCGCCGATCAGCGCCGAGGGGCAGGCCACGCTGTGCTTCTCGCCGACCTGCCGGTTCAACCAGTAGGCCAGGCTGGAATTGAAAAAGACCTGGATCAGGATCGGGATGGCGAGCAGCAGGATGATGAGGGGCTGCTCGATGATGGCCCGGCCCTGAAAGGCGAACAGCAGCACCAGCGTGGCGAGCAGCGCGGCGATCGACCAGGGCCCGCTCTTCGCCATGGCGCCGTCGTACGCAGACTGACTTTTGCGCAGCAGGGCCTTGCGCCAGATCTGCGCCAGCGCCAGCGGCATGACGATGTAGAGCACCACCGAGGTCACCAGCGTGTCCCACGGCACGCTGATCGCCGAGATGCCGAGCAGCAGGCCGACGATGGGGGCGAAGGCGAAGATCATGATGGTGTCGTTGACCGCCACCTGCGACAGCGTGAACAGCGGGTCGCCATCGGAGAGGCGGCTCCAGACGAAGACCATCGCCGTGCACGGCGCGGCGGCGAGGAGGATGAGGCCGGCGATGTAGGCATCGATCTGCTCCGCCGGCAGCCAGGGCGCAAAGAGGTGGCGGATGAACAGCCAGCCGAGGAAGGCCATCGAGAAGGGTTTTACCAGCCAGTTCACGAACAGCGTCACACCCATGCCGCGCAGGTGCGCGCGCACCTGCTGCAGCGCGCCGAAATCCACCTTCACCAGCATCGGGATGATCATCACCCAGATGAGCAGACCGACAGGCAGATTGACCCGCGCCACTTCCATGCGCCCCAATGCCTGGAACGGCGCCGGCATGAACTGGCCGAGCGCAATGCCGATGACGATGCAGAGGAACACCCACAGCGTCAGCCAGCGCTCGAACAGGTTCATCGGCGCGCCCGCTGCGGCTTTCACTTTCATCGTGGCCTCGCACTGCGCGCGCACCCCTCGCCGAGGAAGCTGCGGGCGGCATTGCCGGCATATGGCACAAGGATGTCGAAAATGCGTTGCGTCATGATCGCATCAGATGGAAAGGGCCTTCTTGCGCTTGGGCATTGACGGCGGGC
>JADFDL010000202.1 GCA_018262875.1 Rhodocyclaceae bacterium
ATCGAGCAGCTCGCGATGGGCCGATTCGGTCGTCGCCAGGCTGGCCGCCGTCGCCTCATTGATCGCATCGGCGTTGTCGGAAACGCTGGCGATCGCCGAGCGGGTGGCGGCGCTCGACTCGAACACCGCCCCGGCCATCTCGCACTGCCGCTGCGCCGTCCCGCTCGTCTGGTTGATGCGCAGGCTCAGCTTGGCCGCCTCGACGGCGACATTGGCGCCGGTCTGCCGTACATCCTCGACAAGTCGGCGGGTGCGTTCGATAAGCGCGTTCGCCCCGCTTGCGCCGCCGGGCGCCGCGACTCGCTGCGCCAGATCCGGACGCTCGCCGCCGAATGCGGCGAGCGCGTCCCCGGCCGTGACGCGTCCGGCAGCGCGTCTGATGCCCCGCAGCGCCAAAGGAATGGCCGCCAGCAGCATCCCCGCCAGGGCCAGCAGGCGCCACTTCGCCGCACCGGCCGCCGCCGCCGCTTCCGGCGACGCCCGTCCGGCCAGGACCTGCACCGCGTCCAGGCTGCTCCACAACCACCAGAACAGGATTGCCGCGGCCGACAGCAGCAGCCCGGCCCACAGCAGGCCCCGCCTGCCTTGTCCGCCTTCCGAAGTTCCCGCCGGCGCAGCGAGTGCCAACTGATTTGCTTGCAAAGTCCACCTCCTCCTGATGTCTTGTCTTGGAACGTGAGGCGGCACAATAGTGCATCGCATTGCTGCTGGCCTACGCGCCGCCTTCTTCTTGGACCGGTTCGTCGCCGATCAACTGCCTGATGGAACTATCGGCATCCGGCAGCGGAACTTGATGTTCGCGGCGGCCGACGACAGATGGGCGGCGGCGCCTGATTCGGAAAATTTCAAGGGATATAATTCACAATGTTGAAGGATCGATTACAGATGAGCCCCCACGCCGCCCTGCCCCGCTACACCCTGCGCGAGGAGATCGCCAGCAGCATCACGCATGGCGTCGGCGTCGTGCTGGCCATCGTCGGCCTGGCGGTGCTGGTCGCCTTCGCCACGCTGCACGGCGACGCCTGGCACGTCGTCGGCTGCAGCATCTTCGGCGCGGCGCTGATCCTCTGCTTCACCACGTCGACCCTCTACCACAGCGTGCAGGTCGAGCGCATCAAGCGCCTGCTGCGCACGCTCGACCACACGGCCATCTTCCTGCTCATCGCCGGCACCTACACGCCCTTCCTGCTGGTGAACCTGCGCGGGCCGTGGGGCTGGTCGCTGTTCGCCGTCATCTGGGGACTGACTTTTGCCGGCATCGCCCTGCGCCTGTTCCTCAAGGGCCGCCTGCATGGCCTGGTCGTGTCGATCTACGTCGCCATGGGCTGGATCGTGGTGGTGGCGATCCAGCCCATGCTGGAGCGCGTCGGCACAGGCGGCCTGGTCCTGCTTGCCGCCGGCGGCCTGGCCTACACGGCCGGCGTGATCTTCTACAAGTGGCAGAGCCTGCCCTACAACCATGCCATCTGGCACGGCTTCGTGCTGGCCGGCGCCGCCCTGCATTTCTTCGCCGTGCTGTTCTACGTGATTCCCTGGCCGCCTGCGGCCGTCTCCTAGCGCATTCCCCGTCGTTTTTTCGCGATACCCCGCATCCGCCGCAAAACAACGACATCCGCCTCAAATAGCACGACCCGCATCCTCCCGGCACCCGCGCCGGGAGGATGCCGTTCATTCCCCCATTCGATTTCCGGCCCTGCCGGAGGTAGCCCTGCGGCCGGCCGCCGTGGAAGACGGCGATCCGATTCCCCGGCCGGTGGCAACGGCCTAGGGTCTATGGCACACTAGCCGGCCCCTCCTGCCACAGGGCCGCCACCGAGCGGGAGGACAAACACCCTGAGGAGAATCGCATGGCCGCCCTGCCTCCGTTTCACCTTGCCTTCCCCGTCACCGATCTCGCCCGCGCGCGGCAGTTCTACGGCAAGTTCCTCGGCTGCCCGGAAGGACGCAGCTCGGACGAATGGGTGGACTTCAATTTCCGCGGTCACCAGATCGTTGTCCACCTCGTCAAGCGGATGGCTTCGGACGATCCGACCAACGCGGTCGACGGCAAGCAGGTGCCGGTGCGCCACTTCGGCCTGGTGCTGCCGATGGACGAATGGCAACGCATGGCCGAACGTTTCCGCGCCGCCGGCATGGAGTTCGTCATCGAGCCCTGCGTGCGCTTCCAGGGCCAGCCGGGCGAACAGGCGACGATGTTCCTCATGGACCCCTTCGGCAATGCGCTGGAGTTCAAGGCCTTCAGCGATCCTGGACGGCTTTTCGCAAAATGAAAGGAAGACCCATGCGCCTGCAGCCCCTGGCAATCGTTCTTGCCGCCCTCCTGCTCACCGCCTGCGGCTCGAAAATCTCCACCGAGAATTTCGAGCGCATCCAGACCGGCATGACGCAGAAGGAAGTCGTCGCCATCCTCGGCGAACCGACCGAGACCAGCGCCGTCAGCATCGCCGGCCTGTCCGGCGGCATGGCCACCTGGCAGGACGGCGGCACGGCGATATCCGTGCAGTTCGTGAACGACAAGGTGCAGGCCAAGCAGCTCAGTCGGGAAGCCGCCAGGTCCCAGGCCAAATAGCGCCTATGCCCCCGCCGCCGTTTGTGGCATAGTGTTTCTCCATCACGCACACGGGGAAAGCGTATGGGCAGCGTACAAACAACAGCGGTCGGCGGGATCGACATTCACCTGATCCTCATCCTCGGCATCATGGTCGCCACCGGCCTGCTCGGCGGCCTCGCCAACTTCTTCCTCAACGAACGCGACACCGGTTCGCCCTGGCGCACCGCCGGCAAGCACATGGTGCTCGGCGTCGTCGCCGCGCTGACCGTGCCGCTGTTCCTCAACATGATGTCCAGCCACCTGTTGGAAGCCACCCGGCTCAAGTCGAGCGACCTCTTCGTCTTCGCCGGCTTCTGCCTGCTCTACGTGGTGGTGTCGCGGCGCTTCTTCGAGAATATCGCGGCGCATCTCATGCGACAGGTGGAACAGGTGCGGCGCGAAGTCAAGCATCTTCAGGCCTCGGGGGATCGCAACGGCGTTCCGGCCGCGAGCTTTTCCGCAGCCCGTCCGGCCGAACCCGAAGCCGCACCCGAAGCCGCGCCGGCCTCGATTGTCGAACTGCCGCGCAACGCGGTGAGCTATGGCGACATCGAGCTGATGCGCGCCGTCGCCGAGGGCAACGCCATCTATGGCGCGAACACGGGGCTGGCCGCCAGGACCACCCTGCCGAAGGACCAGATCGCCGCGCGCCTGGCGGCGCTCAAGGCAATGGGCTTGATCGAATCGAAGATCGACGAGCGCAATGTCGTCCGCTGGTACCTGACGCCGAAGGGCAAGTCGCTGCTCGACGGCATCAATGCCGCCGCCTCGCTCGAAGAACGGCGCGACGCGGGCTAGTCTCTGTCCATGGATTCCCGCGTTCGCGGGAATGACGGAGCCCTTACACCGGATCCGCGTACTCCCCCTCCAGCAGCTTCGCCTGCGCCGCCGCCAGCCGGGCGATCGGCACGCGCGGGCCCGAGCACGACACGTAGTTCAGCCCGATGTGGTGGCAGAAGCGGATCGAGGCCGGATGGCCGCCGTGCTCGCCGCAGATGCCGATCTTGAGATCCGGATTGGTCTTGCGTCCGTTCTCCACGGCGATCTTCATCACCTGCCCGACGCCCTTGACGTCGAGCACCTCGAAGGGGTTGTCCTGCAGGATGCCCGACTCGTTGTAGGCCGGCAGGAACTTGTTCTCGGCATCCTCGCGGCTGAAGGAGAAGGTGGCCTGCGTCAGGTCGTTGGTGCCGAAGGAGAAGAACTCGGCCATCTCCGCCAGGCGGCCGGCGCGCATGCAGGCGCGCACGACTTCGATCATCGAG
>JADFDL010000203.1 GCA_018262875.1 Rhodocyclaceae bacterium
AGGGCGACTACCTGCATCCGGATCGGCTTTATTATGCTTCGCGGTTCCGGGAAAAACTGGGCAATGTCGAGCACAGCATCCTTCTCGACAAGGACGCGCCGGCCTTCGTCACCCAGGTCTTGCCGTTTCCAGCGCGGGACAAATGCATCTACAATAGCTCCGGCGTGATTTGCGAGGTCCCGGCCGGTCATTACTTTGTCATGGGCGATAATCGCGATGCCAGCAGCGACAGTCGGGTTTGGGGGTTCGTACCGGATCAGAACATTGTCGGCAAGGCGTTCCTGATCTGGTTCAATTTCGGCGATTTGAAACGCATCGGCAGCTTCCATTGAAGGAGCGCAGAATGAGAAAACAACAAGGTTTGAGCTTGATCGGACTGATCCTGGTCAGCGCGATCGTAATTGGCGTCGCCGTCGTCGGCATGAAGGTTGTGCCTTCGGTGATTGAGTATTACACCATCGTCAAGCATATCAAGACGATTGCCAACAGCGGAGCTGCTACGGTTGCCGAAGTCCGGACGGCCTATGAGCGCCAATCGGCGGTAGATGACACGCCCAGCGTGACGGGTGCCGATCTGGAGGTTACCAAGGAAGGCAATCAACTGGTCATCTCTTTCGAATACGCGAAAAAAATCCCCATCGCCGGAAACGTCAGCATCCTCATCGAATATGCTGGCAGCAGTTCCGGCAGCAAACGCCCTATCGAGTGAGCGCCTCTTGTGAGCGATGTGCCGGAGTTTGAGCGCATATTCGGTTACGTTTTTCAGAGCCGGGAGATACTGAAACAGGCGCTGACCCACCGTAGCTTCGGTACCGCCCACAACGAACGCCTCGAGTTTCTCGGCGACAGCATTCTCAACTGCATCATCGCCCAGGCCTTGTACGAGCGCTTCCTGGACGTGCGGGAAGGCGACTTGTCGCGGCTTCGCGCCAATCTGGTGCGTCAGGAAACCCTGGCGGAGATTGCGCAAGGGCTTGGCCTTGGCGAACAGTTGCGCCTAGGTGAGGGCGAACTGAAAAGCGGCGGCTTCCGCCGGCCTTCCATTCTGGCTGATGGACTGGAAGCCTTGTTCGGCGCGGTGTTCCTCGATGGCGGCTTCGACAAGGCCCGCGAAACGGTGCTTCGCCTTTTTGAACCCTACCTCTCCAACCTCGATCCGCAGCATTCCGGCAAGGATGCCAAGACCACCCTGCAGGAATTTTTACAGGGCCGCCGTCTGGCATTGCCACAATACCTCTTGCGTGCCACGCGAGGCGAGGCCCATGCCCAGGAATTCGAAGTCGAGTGCCTGATACCCGAACTCGCCATCACCGCAATCGGCCGCGGTACGAGCCGCCGCTCGGCAGAACAGGAAGCTGCAAAGCGAGCGTTCGAGCAGACGGGCGCGAAATGAACGTGCAGGACGGATTCCGCTGCGGCCACCTCGCGATCGTCGGCAGGCCGAACGTGGGCAAATCGACTCTGCTCAATCGCCTGATCGGCCAGAAGATCAGCATCGTCTCGCGCAAGGCGCAGACAACGCGCCATCGCATTACCGGCGTACTCACCCGACCCGGGCAACAATTCATTTTCGTCGATACCCCCGGGTTTCAGATCAGGCACAAGAATGCGCTGAACCGCCTGATGAACCGTGGTGTGTCGCAGGTGCTGCACGATGTCGATGTCGTCCTGCTGGTGATCGAAGCGGGGCGCTATACGGAAGAAGACAAACGCATTCTTGCGATGATCCCGCAGGGCAAAGCGGTGTTGCTGGTGATCAACAAGATCGACCGCCTCACCGACAAGAAACGATTGCTGCCCTTCATGGCAGAAATGGCCAAGGCCTTTCCCTTCGCCGAAATCGTTCCGGTCAGCGCCGCAAACGGCATGGGTGGAGAGGGACTGCTGGATGCGGCAGGCCGCTACCTGCCCGAGTCCGCGCCGCTCTTTGGCGAGGATGACCTGACGGACCGCAGCGAACGATTCCTGGCAGCCGAATTTCTGCGCGAAAAACTGTTCCGACGCCTCGGCGAGGAGCTGCCCTACGGCATGACGGTCGAGATCGAGCGTTTTGAAACAGAAGGCGCGTTGCGGCGGATCCACGCGGCGATCATCGTGGACAGATCGGCCCACAAAGCGATCGTCATCGGCAAGGGCGGCGAACAATTGAAGGCCATCGCCAGCGATGCAAGACGCGATCTTGAGACGCTTTACGGCGGGAAGGTGTTCCTTGAGGTGTGGGTCAAGGTCAAGGGCGGCTGGGCGGACGACGAGCGGGCGTTGAAGAGCCTGGGGTACGAGTGAGCGGATCAAGCAAGGGCAGGGTGGATGGGCAGCCGGCGTTCGTCCTGCATACCCATCCGTTCCGGGAGACCAGCCTGATCGTCGAGGCTTTCACGCGCGATCATGGCCGCATCGCGCTGGTGGCGCGCGGTGCCCGCCGGCCGCGTTCGGCCATGCGCGGGCTGCTGATGGCTTTCCAGCCGATCGAACTGGGCTGGTTCGGCCAAGGCGAGATGCGCACCCTGGCCAAGGTCGAATGGGTCGGCGGCCAGCCGCTGCTGCAGGCGCAGGCGCTGCTGCTCGGTTACTACATGAACGAACTGCTGCTCAAGCTGCTGCCGCGCGAAGATGCGCATCCGACACTGTTCCTGGCCTATGCTGAGGCCGTATACGCCCTGGCGATCGGCGAGCCGAGCCAGGCTTCGCTGAGGCGTTTCGAAAAGACGCTGCTGAAGGAACTCGGCTATGGCTTGACGCTGGACCGCGAGGCGGAGAGCGGGCGACAAGTGGACCCGCAAAAGCACTACGCTTATGTCGTGGAGCGGGGGCCAATCCTTGTCAGCGACGATGGGCGCGAAGCAGAATCCTTTTCGGGACGGGCTCTCTTGGCCATTGCACAGGACGATTTCAGCGATGCCGAAACCCTCGCACAGTGCAAGCAGTTGATGCGCACCCTGATCCAGCATTACCTCGGCGGCCAGCGTTTGAGCTCGCGCCGCGTCTTCATGGAGTTGCAGGAATTGTGACCAAAGAAAATCATCTCGGGATGATCGAACTCGGCGTCAATATCGACCACGTGGCGACGCTGCGCCAGGCGCGCGGCACGCATTACCCCGATCCCGTCCGCGCGGCACTGCTGGCCGAGGAGAGCGGGGCGGACCTCATCACCCTGCACCTGAGGGAAGACCGCCGCCACATCCAGGACCGCGACGTCGAGATCCTGCGGGCAAAGCTGCGCACGCGCATGAACCTGGAAGCCGCCGTCACCGACGAGATGGTGGCCTTCGCCCTGCACATCCGTCCCCATGATGTCTGCTTCGTCCCGGAACGGCGGCAGGAACTGACCACCGAAGGCGGGCTCGACGTGGCGGGAGGTTTCGAGCGTGTCCGCGCAGCCTGTCGGGCGGCCACCGAGGCCAGCATTCGCGTCTCCCTCTTCATCGATGCCGATTTGCGGCAAATCGATGCCGCCAGGGACTGCGGCGTGCCGGCCATCGAAATCCACACCGGCCGCTACGCCGAAGCCGTGGATCCGGTGGCAATCCGCGAGGAGCTCGAACGCGTCGCCAGCGCGGCGCGCTACGCCTACAAGCTTGGCTTCAAGGTGAATGCCGGCCACGGGCTGCACTACGAGAATGTCAAGCCGATGGCCGCCATCCGCGAGATCGTCGAGCTGAATATCGGCCATGCCATCGTCGCCGAGGCCGTCTTTTGCGGCTGGCAGGAGGCGGTCCGCCGCATGAAGCAATTGATGCAGGAGGCGCGTCGGTGATCCATGGCGTCGGCACCGATATCGTTGCCATCGCGCGGATCGAGCGGATGCTGGGCGAACACGGCGAACGCACCGCCGCCAAA
>JADFDL010000204.1 GCA_018262875.1 Rhodocyclaceae bacterium
TGGCCGCCGTAGCGTTTCACGCCGAGGCGTTTGGATTGCGAGTCGCGGCCGTTGCGCGAGCTGCCGCCTGCTTTTTTATGTGCCATGTGTCTGCTCCCCGTTAAGCCGAGATGCCGGAGATCTGGATCTCCGTGTAATTCTGGCGGTGGCCCTGATGCTTCTGGTAGTGCTTGCGCCGACGCATCTTGAATATCTTCACTTTTTCATGCCGGCCCTGGGACAGGACCTTCGCCTGGACAGAAGCGCCTTGCACCAGAGGCGCGCCGACTTTCACCGACTCGCCATCGCCGACCATGAGAACCTGGTCGAGGGTGATTTCAGCGCCCACTTCTGCCGGTATCTGTTCTATTTTCAGTTTTTCGCCGGCTGTGACGCGATATTGCTTGCCGCCGGTTTTTATGACCGCATACATGATGGAAACTCCGTGGTTTGTGTTCGTGTTGCAACAGAACCGCGCATTATACTTAAGTGGTTGATTCCAGTCAAAGCCTCCTTGACGGCCCGGAATCCGGCCCCTACCATGCCGCATTTGCCGGGAATCACCTCTTGAGCCTCGAAGCCCTTTACGCGCCGATTGCCGCCGATATGCGGGCGGTGAATGGCGTCATCCGCGAGCGGCTGCATTCCGACGTGGTGCTGATCCGCCAGGTCGCAGAGTACATCATCGGCGCCGGCGGCAAGCGGCTGCGACCGGCCCTGGTGCTGTTCTCGGCGGGTGCGCTCGGCTACCGCGGCAGCCATCACCGGGAGCTCGCGGCGGTGGTGGAGTTCATTCACACCGCAACGCTTTTGCACGACGACGTGGTGGACGAGTCCGATCTGCGCCGCGGCAACCGGACCGCCAACGCCCTCTTCGGCAACGCCGCTTCGGTGCTGGTCGGCGATTTCCTCTATTCGCGCGCCTTCCAGATGATGGTGTCGGTGGGCAGCATGCGCATTCAGCAGGTGCTGGCCGACGCCACCAACACCATCGCCGAGGGCGAGGTGTTGCAACTGCTGAACTGCCACAATGCCGATGTCGATATTCCGCAGTACCTGCGGGTGATCCGCTACAAGACGGCCAAGCTGTTCGAGGCGGCTTCCCGGCTCGGCGCCATTCTTTCCGACGCGCCGGCGGACATCGAGGAGGGCATGGCGCGCTACGGCATGCACCTGGGCACGGCCTTCCAGCTGGTCGACGACGTGCTGGATTATTCAGGCGAGGAGGAGGCCACCGGCAAGCACCTCGGCGACGACCTGGCCGAGGGCAAGCCGACGCTGCCGCTGATTCACGCCATGAAGCATGGCAGCGCAACGCAATCGGCGTGCGTGCGCCATGCCATCGAGGAGGGCGGCCGCGATGCCTTGCCGGGGGTGCTGGCGGCGATCCGCGCCACCGGCGCGCTGGATGAAACGCGCCGCCACGCGGAAGCGGAAGCGCGGCTCGCCCTCGCTGCCGTTGCGCCGCTGCCGGCATCGACATTCAAGGATTCTCTGGTACAATTGGCGTCGTTCGCAGTCGCACGTGACTTCTGATTGGAAGGCGCGGTCGCGGCTGCATTCGTTTCGGCGGGCGCGGTTGTCCATTGCGCCTGGCCAAGCGTCGGGGTGTAGCTCAGCCTGGTAGAGTACTGCGTTCGGGACGCAGGAGTCGGAGGTTCAAATCCTCTCACCCCGACCAACCCACATATCGTCCGCCCATTCTTGGCGGCAACGGAGCCAGGCATGTCCAAACTGATCCTGCTGCTCTTCCTCGGGCTCCTCGCCTATCTTGTTTTCAAGGGGTTTCAGCGTACCGCCTCCCGTCGCAGGAACGATGCAGGCAGGCCGCGAGCGCCTGAGCGCATGGTGATCTGCGCCCGTTGCGGAGTGCATCTGCCGGAGAGCGAGGCCCTCGAAGGGGACGGTGGGCGCTTCTGCAGCGAAGAACACCGCCGGCTCGGCGCCGTATGACGCCAGGCCAGCCTGGTGCTCCCTATACGGCCGGGCGCCCGGTTTCGGTCTGGACCTCGCTTCACTATTACAACATTTATCGCCTGATCGTATCGAGCGTGTTCCTGCTTGCCGTCGCCTTTTATCCGAAGACGAGCGGCCTTGGCTCGCAGAGCCTCCAACTGTTCGCATGGACCAGTCTGGCTTACTGGCTGCTGGCCATTTTTTTCTACGGTGCCCTGAAGCGGCTGCGCATCGGCTTTAACAGGCTGCTGACCTTGCAGGTCTCGGTGGAT
The DNA here is from genome assembly GCA_018262875.1 of Rhodocyclaceae bacterium. Taxonomy (GTDB): domain Bacteria; phylum Pseudomonadota; class Gammaproteobacteria; order Burkholderiales; family Rhodocyclaceae; genus Desulfobacillus. Next base: position 2,208 of record JADFDL010000204.1, read on the forward strand.
ATCCTGGCGATTACCTTGATGATGTACGCCAGCGGTGGCGAGAAGAGCGGATTGGCGGTCATGCTGCTGGTTGTCCTGGCGGGGGCCGGTCTTGTCGGTCAGGGACGCCTGACCCTGTTTTATGCAGCCCTGGCGACGGTGGCCGTGCTCATGGAGCAGGGCGTGCGGGTACTCGATTCCGGCGCCGACCTGGCCGATTTCGTGCAGGCCGGCATTTTATGCATCGGTTTCTTCGCCACGGCGATTTCCGCCCGCCTGCTTGCCCGGCGGGTCATCGCCAACGAGGAACTGGCGCGCCAGCGCGGCATTGATCTGGCCAACCAGCTGTCCGTCAGCGAACGGGTGATCCGCGACATGCAGGACGGCGTGATGGTGGTGGATGCCGGCGAGAAAGTGCGGCAGTGGAATCCGCAGGCCGAGGCGCTGCTGGGGGTGCGCGCGCCGGCACAGCCGGATATCGCCTCTTTTTCGGTTGTGCTGGCCGGGCAATATCGCATCTTCAGGGGCGATGCGAGGGAGCGGGTGGCAACGCTGCGCGTGCCGGGCAGCGGCGCGCTGCTGCGCGCGCGCTTCGTCCATGCCGGGGACAGCGGCGATGTCCTCATCTATCTCGAAGACATGGGCCGCATCGAGCAGCAGGCCCAGCAGATCAAACTGGCAGCGCTCGGCAGGCTGACGGCGAACATCGCGCACGAGATCCGCAATCCGCTTTCCGCGATCAGCCATGCCGCCGAACTGCTGCGCGAAGAAAAGCGCACCGAAGGGCAGGCGCGCCTGTCGCGCATCATCAACGACAATGCCCAGCGCCTCGAGCGCCTGGTGCGGGATGTGCTGGAGCTGGGACGGCGCGACCGGGCCTCGCGGGAGACGATCCGGCTGGCCGGCTTTCTGGAGAGTTTTCTGGAAGAACTGGCCATGCACGAGCGGATCGACCGATCCGACTTTGCGCTCACGGTCGAGGACGATGCGGCGCTGCATTTCGACCGTACCCACCTGAACCAGGTGATGTGGAACCTGTTGTCCAATGCGCGACGCTATTGCAGCGGCAAGCCGGGCGCGGTGAGAATCGAGGCGAGCAACCTGCTTTCCTCGGGGCGCGTCGAATTGCATATCATTGACGACGGCGCCGGGGTGGGCGAGGAGGCGTGCGGCAAGATTTTCGAACCTTTTTTCACGACGCATGGCAAGGGAACGGGACTCGGGCTGTATATTGCCCGTGAGCTGTGCGAGGCGAATGATGCGGTGCTCGAGTGGGTCGGCAACGAGCCGGGGGCGCATTTCCGGATAATTGGGAGAAACCAGCAGTGGCAGGAAAACAGGAACGCCGGGAAAAGCCGGGACTAGGCCGGGTGCTTGTCGTCGACGACGAGGACGACATCCGCGAGTTGCTCGACATGACGCTGTCGCGCATGGGACTGGATGCCGACTGCGCGGCGAACGTGGCGGAGGCGCGCCGGCTGCTTTCGGAAAACGCCTACCAGCTCTGCCTGACCGACATGCGCCTGCCCGACGGCGACGGGCTGGAACTGGTGCGCTTCATCGGCGAGCAGTGCCGCGACCTGCCCGTGGCGGTCATTACCGCCCACGGCAGCATGGAGAATGCCGTGTCCGCCCTC
>JADFDL010000205.1 GCA_018262875.1 Rhodocyclaceae bacterium
CGGCTACACGGCTGCCGTGTATGCCGCCCGCGCCAACCTGAAACCGCTGCTGATCACCGGCCTGGCCCAGGGCGGCCAGTTGATGACCACCACCGACGTGGACAACTGGCCGGCCGACGCCGACGGCGTGCAGGGCCCCGACCTGATGGCGCGCTTCCAGAAGCACGCCGAGCGCTTCAACACTGAGATCGTCTTCGACCACATCCACACCGCCAAGCTCGCGCAGAAGCCCTTCACCCTCATCGGCGACAGCGGCAGCTACACCTGCGACGCGCTGATCATCGCCACCGGCGCCACCGCCAAGTACCTCGGCCTGCCCTCCGAGGAGGCCTTTTCCGGCCGCGGCGTCTCCGCCTGCGCCACCTGCGACGGCTTCTTCTACAAGGGCCAGGAGGTCGCCGTCATCGGCGGCGGCAACACCGCCGTCGAGGAAGCGCTCTACCTCGCCAACATCGCCAGGAAGGTCACGCTGGTGCATCGCCGCGACAAATTCCGCGCCGAAAAGATCATGATCGACAAACTGATGGAGAAAGTGAAGGCCGGCCACATCGTCCTCGAAACCGACAGCACGCTCGACGAGGTGCTGGGCGACAAGAGCGGCGTCACCGGCATGCGCGTGAAGCACGTCAAGACCGGCGCCGCGCGGGAAATCGCTCTGCAGGGCGTCTTCATCGCCATCGGCCACAAACCCAACACCGAACTCTTCGAAGGCCAGCTGGAAATGGACAACGGCTACCTCATCACGCAATGCGGCCGCGCCGGCAACGCCACGCAGACCAGCCTGCCCGGCGTGTATGCCGCCGGCGACGTGGCCGACCAGGTCTACAAGCAGGCCGTCACCAGCGCCGGCACCGGCTGCATGGCGGCGCTCGACGCCGAGAAATACCTCGACAATCTCGGCCTGGCATGACTTCCAAGCGGTCGCCTGTGCCGACCGAGGAAGAACGCATGCAGTTTCGCGAAGCGGTTGCCGGAGCAAAGCCGATCGTGCCCGACAAGGTTCACCACGAACCGCCTCCCCCGCCGGCGAAGCCGATCCAGCGCTGGAAAGACGAGGCGGCGGCGCTGACGGAATCCCTTTCGCCCGAACCGCTCGACCTGCGCCTGGAAGGCGGCGACGAACCGGCCTTCCTCCGCCCCGGCCTGGCACGCACGGTGCTGAAGGACCTGCGCCGCGGCCGCTGGGTGGTGCAGGACGCCCTCGACCTGCATGGCGCCACCCGCGACGAGGCGAGCCTGCTGCTGGCGGATTTCCTCGCCGAATCGCTGCGCCGCGGCCTGCGCTGCGTCCGCGTGGTGCATGGCAAGGGCCTCGGCTCGCCCGGACGCGAGCCGGTGCTGAAGGGGCTCGTGAAAAGCTGGCTGATGCAGCGCGCCGAAGTGCTCGCCTACTGCCAGGCGCGCGCCGCCGAGGGCGGCGCCGGGGCGTTGGTGCTCCTGCTCAAGAGCAGCCGCCCGCAAACGAGATGATGAATCCGAATCGCGCCGTACCGCAGGGACTGACTTTTCTCGCGGGCCCCATTCTGCTGCTGCTTGCGCTGACCGCGGTAGCCCTCTTCGCCCGCCCGTTCACTCCCATCGACGAAACCCGCTACCTCAGCGTGGCCTGGGAAATGTGGCTGCGGGACGAGTACCTGGTGCTGTTCAAGAACGGCGAGCCCTACAGCCACAAGCCGCCGCTGCTGTTCTGGATTTACAACCTCGGCTGGGCCGTGACAGGCGTCAACGAATGGTGGCCGCGCCTGGTCTCACCGCTGTTCTCCCTCGGCAGCCTGCTACTGATGCTGTCGATCGGCCGCCGGCTCTGGCCCGGCGACGACGACAGCGGCCGCAACGCCGCCTGGATCCTCGCCTCCAGCCTGCTGTGGATGCTGTTCTCGACCTCCGGCATGTTCGACGTGATGCTGACCTTCTTCGCCCTGCTCGGCATGCGCGGCCTGCTGATCGCGGCGGACGGAAGAATGAGGAGTGGGTTCGCCTGGCTGGCGTTCGCCATCGGCTTCGGCATCCTCGCCAAGGGCCCGGTGGTGCTGCTGCACCTGCTGCCGGTGGCGGCCCTCGCCCTTTGGTGGCGGCCGGGACTGCCCTGGAAACGCTGGGCCGGCGGTGTGCTGCTGGCGGTGCTGGGCGGCGCGGCCATCGCGCTGGCCTGGGCGATCCCGGCGGCGGTTCACGGCGGCGAGGAATACGCCCGCATGATCTTCTGGGGCCAGACCGCCGGCCGTGTCGCCGACTCCTTCGCCCACAAGCGGCCGTTCTGGTGGTACCTGCCGCTATTGCCGCTGCTGTTCTTTCCCTGGCTGCTGTGGCCGGGCCTGTGGCGGCGCCTGCTTGCGCTGAAGCGCGAGAGCCTCGACGCCGGGCTGCGCTTCTGTCTGGCGTGGCTGCTGCCGGTATTCGCCTTCTTCTCGCTCATCAGCGGCAAGCAGATCCATTACCTGGTGCCGCTGTTCCCCGTGTTTGCGCTGTTCGCCGGGCGCCTGCTGGCCGGCGGCATGCGCGGCGGAGCGTGGCTGCCGGCCGCGCTGACGGCGGCAGCCGGCGCCGCCATGGTGTATTCCGCCCATGAAGGCCTGCCGGCAAAACTGGAGATGTGGGAGAAACTGCCGTGGTGGCCGGGTGCGGCGCTGCTGCTGGCGGCGCTGCCGGGCGTGTGGCTGGGGCGCATCGCCGGGCGGCAGCTCCCGGCGCTGGCCCTGCTGGGCGCGGCGCTGTATGCCGCCGCCCTCGCCTTCGTCTCCGGCAACCTGTGGCAGCGCTACGACGTGCATCCGATTGCCGCAGAACTCAGGAAGCTGCAGGACCGCGGCATCCCGCTGGCAAACAACGGCTTCTACCACGCCCAGTTCCACTTCGCCGGGCGGCTGGAGAAGCCGATCGACGAACTGCTCGATCCGGTGGAAATCGCGCCCTGGTTCGACAGGCACCCGAACGGGGTGCTGATCATCTACGTCACGCCCCGGCCCGGCGAGGCTGCACCGCTTTTCAGCCAGCCCTACATCGGTGAAACGGCCGTGCTGCTCACAGCGGAGCAAGCGCGCGCGCGCGGCGTGCTCAGATAGCCGACTCGTCGGTCTCGCCGGTGCGGATGCGCACGATCTGCTCGACCGGCGTGACGAAAATCTTGCCGTCGCCGATCTTGCCGGTGCGCGCCGCCTTGATGATGGCCTCGATGGCCTGCTCGACGGCGCCGTCGGCGATCACCAGCTCGATCTTGATCTTCGGCAGGAAATCCACCACGTACTCGGCACCGCGGTAGAGCTCGGTGTGGCCCTTCTGGCGGCCGAAGCCCTTGACTTCCGTCACCGTCAGTCCGGTGACGCCGACCTCGGAGAGGGCCTCGCGCACCTCGTCCAGTTTGAATGGCTTGATGATGGCTTCAATCTTCTTCATTGCGTTGGCTCCTCACCACTCGTCTGCATAGCGCGATGTTATAGGATATCGCCAGTCCTTGCCAAAGCCGCGCTTGGTGACGCGGATGCCCACCGGCGCCTGGCGCCGCTTGTACTCGCTGCGCTTCAACATGGCCACGGTGCGCCGCACGTCGGCCTCGGCATGGCCCAGCGCGACGATCTCGCGCGGCGAGAGGTCGCGCTCCATGTAGGCCTCGATGATGGCGTCCAGCACCTCGTAGGGCGGCAGCGTGTCCTGGTCGGTCTGGCCCGGCTTGAGCTCCGCCGACGGCGCCCGCGTGATGATGCGCTCCGGGATCACCGGCGAGAGCCCGTTGCGGTAGCGCGAAACGCGATAGACCATCGTCTTGTAGAGGTCCTTGATCACCGCGAAGCCGCCGGCCATGTCGCCGTAGA
>JADFDL010000206.1 GCA_018262875.1 Rhodocyclaceae bacterium
GCCCCAGAACACGATGCCGGCGGCAAAACCGCCCACCACCAAGGTCAGCAGGGAATATTTGGCGCTGGGCCGGCGCAGTACGCCCCAGCAGCGCGAGATCACGCCTGTGTCATCGGCCATGCTTGCTCCTTGTTCGTCGCCCCGCTGTTGGCGTGAGCTAACTGTAGGACTTTATTGAAAAAGCACGGCGAATGATGATTGACATGCTGCGCTGCGGCATTGATTTAGCGCAAACTTTGCGGAATATCCTGAAAAAAGTCAGGGCTTTCCGGAGGCGGGTTTTTTCCTGGTCTGTTTCTGCGCCGCCGCGCGTGCTTTCTTGATGCTGTCGGCCAGGGATTGGGCATCTTCGGAATCGGGCGGCAGCAGCTTGAGCAGGCGCTCCCAGTAGGCCGCCGCCGCCGCGTAGTCTTCGCGTTCGTAGGCGGCCGTGCCGGCGAGGACGAGGGCGTCCGGGAATTGCGGATCGAGCTTGAGGGCGCGGGCGATCAGTTCGCTCGGGCGGCCGCGCAGCGAGCCGCCGGTGGACAGCGCCAGCGCCTCGGCATGTTCGGCCAGCAGATGCGGGTCTTCATCGACCAGCTTGCCGGCCTTGCCGAAGGCCTGCGTCGCTTCCTCGTAGCGCCCCATCGCCTTGTAGGAGCGCGCCAGCATGACCCAGCCCTTGGGATCGGCGTCCGGGTTCTGCTCCATGCGGGCGGCGAGCTTGGCCACCATCTCCTCGATCTGCTGCGCGGTGACCTTGGGCGGCTGCGCGTTATCGGGAGACAGCGCCGGAATGTTGCCCAGCGCGAAATAAAGCAGGGCGGCGGCAATCGGCAGGGTGAGCCCGATCAGCAGGGCGCTGCGCCGGGCCGGCCGCGCGCTGGTGTTCGCTGCGGCGTCGCCGCCGGCATCCTCCAGCAGGCGGCGCTGCAGTTCGCGCCGGCCTTCTTCGTAGTCGGCCTGGTTCAGGCTGGCGGAGGCGAAATCGCGCTCCAGTTCGGCCAGTTGATCGCGATAGATGCCGGCGTTGATGGCATTGCGCGAGGCTTCGGCGCCGGGCGCGCGCTGCCTGAGCAGCGACGGCAGCAACAGCAGCAGGGTGGCGGCGACGAGGGCCGCCGCGGCGATGAGAAAGCCCGTCATGATCTGTTTTCCTCGATGCCCTGCCTGAGCAGCGCGTCGACTTCCTGTTGTTCTTCGGCGCTCAGGCCGGCTTCGACGACGCGCTTGCCGCGCCGGCGCAGGTAAAGCACCAGCGCGGCGACGCCGGCGGCGAGCAGCAGGAAGGGGCCGAACCAGAGGAGGGCGGTTGTGCCCTTCAGCGGCGGCCGGTAGCGCACGAAGTCGCCGTAGCGGCCGACCATGAAGTCGAGGATTTCCTGGTCGCTGCGGCCCTGGCCGATCTGCTCGCGGATCTCGCGGCGCAGGTCCTGCGCCAGGTCGGCGCGCGAGGCGGCCAGCGATTCGTTCTGGCAGACCAGGCAGCGCAACTCCTCGGAGATCACCACCATGCGTTTTTCCACCGCCTCGTCCTGCGCCAGCGGCGCGGCTTCCCTGGCGAAGCCGAGGCTGCACGCAGCCAGACAGATCAGAGTAAAGACGAGGCGCTTCATTTCTGCAGTTCCTTCACCAGCGGCAGGATGGTTTTTTCCAGCGCGTCTTGCGTGACCGGGCCGATCTGCTTGAAGCGGATGACGCCGGCCTTGTCGATGACGTAAGTCTCCGGCACGCCGTAGACGCCGTAGTCGATGCCGACACGGCCCTCGGCGTCGACGATCGACAGCGTGTAGGGATCGCCAAACTGCTTGAGCCACTTCAGCGCATCCTCGCGCGGGTCTTTGTAGTTGAGCCCGTAGATCGGCACGAGGCCGGACTTCGCCAGCTCGACGAGGATCGGGTGCTCCTGGCGGCAGGAGACGCACCAGGAGGCCCAGACGTTGAGCAGCCAGACCTTGCCCTGCATGTCCTTCGGCGCGAAGCTCGACTCGGGCTTGTGCAGCAGCGGCAACGCGAAGGCCGGCGCCGGCTTGCCCACCAGCGGCGAGGGCACTTCGCGTGGATCGCGATTCAGACCGATGGCGAGAAATACCACCAGCACGATGAAGATCCCTAGGGGAAGGAGGAAACGGTTCACGCGGGAACTCCTTGAGTCGGCGCGGCAGCCGCAACAGCTTTCTTCAGGCGGTAGCGCCGGTCGCTGAGGGCGAGCAGCCCGCCCAGCGCCATGAGCAGGCAGCCGCCCCAGATCCAGTCGACGAAGGGCTTGTAGTACACCCGCACGCTCCAGGCGCGTTCGTCGATCGGTTCGCCGAGCGAGACATAGACGTCGCGCAGAATGCCCGTGTCGATGGCTGCCTCGGTCATCGGCATGGCCGAGGAGAGATAGCTGCGCTTTTCCGGGCGCATCGTTTTCAGCACCTTGCCGTCCTTCGAGAGTTCCACCTCGCCCACCATAGCGCGGTAGTTCGGCCCCATCTCCGGGCGCACGCCGACGAAGCGGAAGGTGTAGCCGCCCACCGTCACCGAATCGTCCGGCTCCATGCGCACGTCTTTCTCTTCTTGGTAGGCCGACACCAGCGTGACGCCGAGGACGAAGGCGGCGACGCCGACATGGGCGAGATGCATGCCCCACCAGCTGCGCGGCTGGTCCCGCAGGCCACCCTGGCTGCCGCGCAGGCGGGCAACGATGCCGATGACGCTGGCGCCGACGATCCAGGCGGCGAGCGCGAGGCCCAGCGCCACCAGCGGCGACCAGCGGCCGTAGGCAAGGGGCACGGCGACGGCAAAAGTCAGTGCCGCCAGGACGGCGGGCCACAATTGCTTTGCCACGTCGGCGGTGCTGCCGTGCTTCCAGCGCATCAGCGGACCGACCGCCATGAGCAGCAGCGCCGGCACCATCAGCGGCACGAAGACCGCATTGAAGTAAGGCGGGCCGACTGACAGTTTGCCCATGCCCAGGGCGTCGATGAAGAGCGGGTAGAGCGTGCCGAGCAGCACACTGCCGGCGGCGACGACCAGCAGCACGTTGTTCATCAGCAGCAGCGATTCGCGCGAGACCAGGCCGAAGGCGCCACCGAGGCCGACCTTGGGCGCGCGCAGGGCGAAGAGAAACAGCGAGCCGCCGACCACCGCGGCGAGGAAGATCAGGATGAAGATGCCGCGGCGCGGATCGGTGGCGAAGGCGTGCACCGAGGAGAGCACGCCGGAGCGCACGAGGAAGGTGCCGAGCAGCGACAGCGAGAAGGCGGCGATGGCGAGCAGCACCGTCCAGTTCTTGAAGCTGCCGCGCTTTTCAGTGACTGCCAGGGAATGCACCAGCGCCGTGCCGACCAGCCAGGGCAGGAAAGAGGCGTTCTCCACCGGGTCCCAGAACCACCAGCCGCCCCAGCCCAGCTCGTAATAGGCCCACCAGGAGCCGAGGGCGATGCCCAGCGTGAGGAAGGCCCAGGCCGCCGTGGTCCACGGCCGCGACCAGCGCGCCCAGGCGGCGTCGAGCTGGCCCGACAGCAGGGCGGCGATGGCGAAGGCGAAGGCCACCGAGAAGCCGACATAGCCCATGTAGAGCATCGGCGGGTGGAAGACCAGGCCGGGGTCCTGCAGCAGGGGATTCAGGTCGCGGCCGTCCTCCGCCGCCGGCAGCAGGCGCTCGAAGGGGCTGGAGGTGAGCAGGATGAAGAGCAGGAAGCCGGCAGCGACCAGACCGAGCACGCCGAGCACGCGCGCCGCCATGGCGTCGGGCAGGTGGCGCGAGAGAAAGGACACCGCCACCGTCCAGCCGGAGAGCATCAGCATCCACAAGAGCAG
>JADFDL010000207.1 GCA_018262875.1 Rhodocyclaceae bacterium
GACGCCAAAAGCCCGCTCAATCAGTGGCTGCTGCCGCCCACCGCCGAACTGACGCCGTCCCTCGTCGCGCGTGCCATCGCCGCGCGCATCAGCCGCTTCCATACCTCGGAGAAGATCCGCGCACGCCTGGCCTTCCTCGAAGCCAAGGAAAAGGCCATGGCCAAGCCGCGCCTGGCGCTGTTGCGCGCGCCCTACTTCTGTCCCGGCTGCCCGCACAACCAGTCCACCAAGGTGCCCGAAGGCAGCAGCGCCCTGGGCGGCGTCGGCTGCCATCTGATGGCGGTGTCGATGGGCCGCAACACCGTCACCATCAGCCAGATGGGCGGCGAAGGCGCCACCTGGCTCGGCATGGCCGGACACTCCGGCACCAGGCACGTTTTCGCCAACATGGGCGACGGCACCTACTACCACTCCGGCCTCATCGCCATCCGCGCCGCCATCGCCGCCGGCGTGAACATCACCTACAAGCTGCTCTACAACGACGCCGTCGCCATGACCGGCGGCCAGCCGGTGGACGGCCCGCTCAGCGTGCCGCAGATCACCCGCCAGATCGAATCGGAAGGCGTCGCCCGCATCGTCGTCCTGGCCGACGATCCGGACAAGTACGGCGACAACGCCGGCTTCGCTTCAGGCATCGAGATCCGCCACCGCGACGAGCTCGAGCGCACCCAGCGCGAGTTGCGCGACATCTCCGGTGTAACGGTGCTGGTGTACGACCAGACCTGCGCCGCCGAGAAGCGCCGCCGCCGCAAGCGCGGCAAGTTCCCCGACCCGGCCGTGCGCGTCTTCATCAACGAGCAGGTGTGCGAAGGCTGCGGCGATTGCAGCGCCAAGTCGAACTGCCTCTCCGTCGTGCCGGTCGAGACCGAGTTCGGCAGGAAACGCGCCATCGACCAATCCACCTGCAACAAGGACTACGCCTGCGTCTCCGGCTTCTGCCCGAGCATCCTCACGGTGCACGGCGGCCGGTTGCGGCGCGGCAAGGCGCTGTCGGCAGCCGAAGCGGACTTCGCCGGCCTGCCCGAGCCGGTACTGCCCGATCTGGCGAAACCTTACGGCATCCTCGTCACCGGCGTCGGCGGCACCGGCGTCGTTACCATCGGCGCGCTGATCGGCATGGCCGCCCACCTCGAGGGCAAGGGCGTCACCGTGCTCGACATGACCGGCCTCGCACAGAAGGGCGGCGCCGTCATGTCGCATGTGCGCCTGGCCGAGCGCCAGGAACAACTGCATGCGCCACGGCTGGCCACCGGCGAGGCCGACACCCTGCTCGGCTGCGACATCGTCGTCGCCGTCAGCAACGACGCCCTGGTGAAGACGCAAACCGGCCGCACCCGCGCCATCGTCAACACCGGCAAGGCCATCACCGGCGACTTCGTGCGCAACCCCGACCATCCCTTCCCGCTCGCCACCATGGAAGGCCAGATCCGCGACGCCGTCGGCGACGGACAGGCCGACCTCCTCGACGCCAGCCGTCTCGCCACGCTGCTCATGGGCCACTCCATCGGCACCAACATGTTCATGCTCGGCTACGCCTGGCAGAAGGGCCGCGTGCCGCTGTCCCTCGACGCATTGATGCGCGCCATCGAGCTGAACGGCGTCGCCGTCGAGGACAACCGGCGCGCCTTCCTGTGGGGCCGCCGCGCCGCCCACGACCCGGCGGCGGTCGAACGCCTGGTCGCCGCCAGCGAGCCGGTGCTGCCGACCCACGAACTGTCGCAGAGCCTCGACGAAATCGTCGCCCGCCGCCGTGCCGTGCTGACTGACTTTCAGGACGAAGCCTACGCCCGTCGCTACGAGGCGCTGGTGACGCGCGTGCGTGCCGCCGAGGCGGTCGCGCTGCCCGGCAGCGAAGCCTTGTCCGAAGCCGTGGCGCGCAACTACTTCAGGCTGCTCGCCTACAAGGACGAATACGAGGTGGCGCGCCTCTTCAGCGACGCGGAATTCGAGCGCACGCTGGCGTCCACCTTCGAGGGCGACTACCGCCTGCGCTTCCACCTGGCGATTCCCTTCATCAGCCGGGCCGATCCGAACACCGGCATGCCGAAGAAATTCGCCTACGGAAGCTGGATGCGCCTGGCGATGAAGCCGCTGGCGAAGCTGAAGTTCCTGCGCGGCACCGCCTTTGATGTTTTCGGGCGCACCGAAGAGCGCCGGCTCGAACGCGCGCTGATCGGCGAGTACGAGAAGACGGTGGAAAGGCTGCTGGCCGGATTGCGCGCCGGCAATGTCGCCGCCGCCGCCGAGATCGCACGCCTGCCGGAGACCATCCGCGGCTACGGCCCGATCAAGCTGCGCAATGCCGCTGCGGCACGGGCGAAGCAGGAAGAACTGATTGGGCGCTATAGTCAGTCCCCGCAACACGCCGCACACGCCGCCGCAGCCTGAGGGCGAAGCCTCAACGCGACAAGGGGGCGGGAGGCGGAGGCGGTGGATACTGAGGAGCGGCGGGCGCGCTCTGCCGCTCCTGCGTGTAATGACCGGACACCGGCACGCGATGCCCTTTCGCGTACATGCACTGCACGAAAGCGTTGTCGTAGCGCCGCTGCGCTTCGCGGGCGGAAACCTGTCCCGAGCCCGCGCCGGCCATGCTGCCCACCACGAGGCCGGCGCCGGCGCCCGTCCCGGCGCCATGCCGACCGCCGATGGCGGCGCCGGCCACCGCGCCGATCGTCGCGCCCAGCGCTGCGCTGCGCACGCCCGCACTGCCCGCCGCACCTTCCGCGGACAGCCCGGTCTGATCGGCGGCGTACTGACGGCACTGCACGTCGTCCTGGCGGAACTGCTCGAAGCCCATCCCCGTACCCGGCATCACCAGCACACTCGGCCCATCCGGCATCGAAACGCAGGCGCCCAGCGCGAACGGCAGGGCGAGCAGCATGAATCTGGAAGAAAGCAGCATGTTTGACCTCGCTCAGTTCGGCGGCGTCGGCACGACGTGCAGCCAGCCGCCCGGGCAATCCTTGACGTAGGGATAGTAGCCTTGCGGATGGGTGCAGTAATACCAGTAATTCTGCGTTTGCGGCGCGGGCTGGGGCGCGGCCCGCTCGATATAGACCTGCGGTTCCGGTCGCACGACCACCGGTGGCGGGTAGTAGTAATAGGGCGGCGGAGCGTACCAGGGATTGGCATAGGAAAACGCCAAAGGCACGCCGATATAAATGCCGAGGTGGGAAGAACGGTGGTGGTGGCGGTGGCGATCGCGCGCCAGCGCCGATCCGGCCGTTGCCGCCGCGCACAGGAACACCAGCGACAGGACGAACTTGCTTTTTATCATGATCGACTCCATGCATGGGCCAGGTAGGGGCGGGCTTGCCCGCGATTGCGCCCCGCAGGAAGTACCCTTGGGGTGAAACTGCCATTTTCGCCGGCAAGCCCGCTCCTACATGAAGCCTACCTTCAATATAGCCCTCCCGCACCCGATCCGAGCACTCCTGAAACCATTCGTTACACTTTTTCCGGCGCCGGCCCGCGCTAGAATCGCGCCATGCTCCAGCCCTTCTTCTCCAGCGCCTTTCGCCCCTTTTACTTCCTTGGCACGCTCTATGCGGTTCTTCTGACCGCTGGCTGGCTGGGCGCCTATCTCGGCGCCTGGGAAGTGCCCTCCGTCGGCACGCCGCTGCGCCTGTGGCACGGCCACGAAATGCTCTTCGGCTTTGCCGCCGCCATCATCGCCGGCATCGTCCTCACCGCCCTGCCGAGCTGGGCCGGCACGGAGGAGATCCGCGGCGGACGCCTCGCGCTGCTGGTCGTCCTCTGGC
>JADFDL010000208.1 GCA_018262875.1 Rhodocyclaceae bacterium
CCGGGTTTCACCGCCTTCTTCTTCCGCGAGCCGCAAGTGCTGTACCTCGGCGACTACGACCTCACCGCCTTCGGCCCCTGGTACGGCGACCGCGACAGCTCCATCGAGGACACCATCGCTTCGCTGCAACGGCTGCGGAAAATTCCGGCGAGGGTATGGCTGACCAGCCACGAGAACGGCTGCTTCGAGGGCGATGCGACGGAGGCCTTCGACCGCTACCTCGCCGTGATCGATGCGCGCGAGGCGAAGCTGCTGGAGTTTCTATCGGCACCGCGCACGATGGAAGACATCGTCGCCGCCTGCCTGGTCTATCGCAAGCCGCGCGAACCGAAGGCCTTCTTCGAATGGGGAGAAGGCGCCATCATGGGCAAGCACATCGAGCGGCTGATGCGAAACGGCGCGGTCGTGCTGGAAGACGGCCGCTATCGGCGCGCAAACTGATCGTCATTCCCGCGAAAACGAAGTTTCAGTGCAGGCTAACCTTCAGGTTATGCCGTAACTAAAGCGGGAATCCACAAAGCCAAAACCCTGGGTCCCCGCTTCCGCGGGCGACGCAACTCAAGCATATTCCAGCGGCAGGTCCTTGCCGTTGAAAGTATTAACCGCCCACAATCGTCCATATATGCTATAAACATAGCTGCGAACTCGGATTTCGCCTTGACAGGCCATTACAGCCTTTGGGGCGAATGAGGATACCGTCAGAACATCGGCTCATGTGTCTGATTAACAAGACAATTAGGCGGCTTTCCCGCCCGGCCAGGGTCACGCTGGGCTATCTCGCGGTGGCGGCCGTCTGGATCATCGCGTCCGACGGGCTGGTCGCCCTCCTCGCAACGGACCATGCCGCTCTGGCCAGAATCCAGACCTGGAAAGGCGCGGCCTTCGTCGTTGTGACCGGCCTGGCCCTCTACGCCCTGTTGCGCACGGTTTATCCCGTCCCCGAAACCGCTCATCGTGAGATCGCCCCGTCGGAGCGCCACCGGACCGGCATGCTGGCGACGGCCTTCGTCGTGCTGACCGCCATCATCATCGGCTTCGGCGCCCTGGTCTACCGGCAGCAGGCCGCCTCCTTCAAGTCGCACCAGTACAAGCAGCAGGCCGCCATCGCCGAACTCAAGGGCGAACAGATCGAGCGCTGGGTGAACTGGCATCGCCAGGAGGCGGAACAGTTGCGCAGCGATCCGGACCTGATGGAGGCGGTGCGGCTGCATGCCGGGGGGCCCCCCGGCAAGGCCGCCCGCCACATTCGCATTCATTTCGAAGGCCTGCTCAATTCCGACCGCTGGGCCGGCATCGGGCTCTATGCAACCGACGGACGGCCCCTGCTCCTGACAGGACGCACCGAGGCGGCGGATCCCAGGCTCCGGCAGGCGATCGCGGATACGGCCGCGAACGGAGGTTTCCGCATCAACGACATGCACGGTGTCGGGAAGGCGGATTACTGCATCGATTTTCTCGTATCCATCCCTGCCGGTCCGATCGGCGACCGGCAGGGCGCCGTGCTGGTCCTCAGCGCCGATCCGCGGAATTCCCTGTTTCAGATGGCGCAGTCGTGGCCCATTCCCAGCACTTCCTCGGAAACCCTGCTGGTGCGCCGCGAAGGCGACGAAGTCGTTTATCTGTCGCCGCTGCGCCATGCCGACAGCAAGCCGCTGGATCTGCGCAAGCCGCTCGCCGCCACCGATCTGCCGGCCGTTCAAGCCGCGCTGCAGGGCGAGGGTGTCTTCGAGGGTGTGGATTACCGCGGTGCGCCCGTGCTCGCCGCCTTCCAGCCGGTGGCCGGCACCGCATGGCATATACTCGCCAAGACCGACACCGAGGAGGTCATGCAGCCGCTGCGGCAGCAGGCCCGGCTGATTTTCATTGTCGTCCTGCTGGCGATCGGCATCACCGGGCTGTTCGTCGCCTTCCTCTGGCGCGGCCAGCAGGCCGCCTTCGCCGCCGCGCAGCAACGCAGCCAGGAGGAACGCGAGGCGCTGGCAAACCAGTTCAACGCCCTCTTTCAGCAGGCGCGCGACAGCATCCTGCTGATCGACCCGAACGGCAGGATCGTCGAGGCCAACGACGGCGCCCTCGCTGCCTATGGCTACACGGCCGAGGAAATCCGGCGGGTCGCGGTGCGCGACCTGCGCACAGCCGAAGCCCAGGCGAGCTTCGAACGCGATTTCGAGGCTGCGGCGCAGCCCGGCGGCGTGCTGTTCGAGACCATCCACCGGCGCAAGGACGGCAGCCCCTTCCCGGTGGAAGTCAGCGCCAGGACGATCGACATCGGAGGCCAGCCCTATTGCCAGAGCCTCATCCGCGACATCGGCGCACGCAAGCTGGCCGAGGAAAAAGACCAGCAGCAGCTCAGGGAACTGCGGCAGTGGTACGAAGCGACCCTGGATCGCGAGGGCCGCGTGGCCGAGCTCAAGGCCGAGGTCAATGCGCTGGACAGGCGGCTGGGCGAACCGCCGCGCTACCCGAGCCAGGATTCCGCCGGGACGGAACCGCCGGAATAACCGATCCTTTCATAAAGGAACACAACCATGGTGGAACCTCTGACCGGTTGGCTGGATACCCAGGGCTTCATGCCGCATGGCCACTGCTATCTGTGGACGCCGGCCTTGCTCTGGAGCTTCGTCGTTTCCGAATCGCTGATCGTGTTTTCCTACTTTTCCATCCCGATCGGGCTCGTCTGGTTCGTCAAGCAACGCAAGGATCTCCAGTTCAACTGGATATTCATCCTGTTCTCGGCGTTCATCTTTGCCTGCGGCGCGACTCATCTGATCGGCATCTGGACAATCTGGCATCCGGATTACTGGCTCGATGCCGCTGTCAAGATCGCCACCGCGGCGGTGTCCGTCATTACCGCCGTCCTGCTCTGGCCGCTGATTCCGAAGGCGCTGAAGATGCCGAGCACGAAGCAATTGGAAGAAGTCGTGGTCCGGCTGCAGGAGGAGATCGCCGGGCGGAAGCTGGCGGAGGATCAACTGTCGCAGCTCAACAAGAGCCTGGAGCGGCGCACCCACCAGCTCGAAACCGCCAACCAGGAACTGCAGGCCTTCGCCTATTCGGTTTCACACGACCTGCGCGCGCCGCTGCGCGGCATCGACGGCTGGAGCCAGGCGCTCGTGGAGGACTACGCCGAGCGCCTGGACGAAACCGCGCGCGGCTATATCGCCCGCGTCCGCGCCGAGACGCAGCGCATGGGCGACCTGATCGACGACCTGCTGCAGCTCTCGCGCGTCAGTCGCGACGACATCCGCAGCGAGCCGGTGGACATGAGCGCCCTCGCCCACGGTATCGCCGACCGCCTGAAGGAGGCGCACCCCGGGCGCTGCATCGAATTCGCGATCCAGCCGGATCTCAAGGCGCAGGGCGACCCCCGTCTGCTGGAAATCGCCCTGACCAACCTGCTCGACAACGCCGTCAAGTTCACGACCCCGCAGCCCGTGGCGCGGATCGAATTCGGCAGCCGCATGGAGGAAGACCCGGAAACGAAGGCCCGACGCAAGGTCTTCCACGTGCGCGACAACGGTGCCGGTTTCGACATGACCTATGTACACAAGCTGTTCGGCGCCTTCCAGCGCCTGCACAAGGCGAACGAGTTTCCCGGCACCGGCATCGGCCTGGCCACGGTGCAGCGCATCGTGCACCGGCATGAGGGCCGTATCCGGGCCGAATCGCAGATCGGCCAGGGCGCGAGCTTCTATTTCACGCTCGAGGATGATCAATGAGCGCTCCGCTTTCCGTAC
>JADFDL010000020.1 GCA_018262875.1 Rhodocyclaceae bacterium
AGCGATCGCTCTCGACCGCTGGCTGGAACAGGTCATCGCGCGCTGGCGACAACTGCGGCCGCACGCCGAGGCAAAAGTCAGTCTCCACGGCACGGCGCCGGCGCCGCGAGTGGTGGGCGAAGCCACCCTCGAGCAGGCTCTGCTCAGTCTTTTCAACAACGCCGCCGACGCCGGCAGCGGCGAGGTGGACATCGAAGCGGAATGGAGCGCCGGGCGGCTGCGCCTCGAAGTGCGCGACCGCGGCCCGGGTTTCGACGAGAAGGTCCTGCTCGCCGCCGGCCGCGCCTTCGTCACGACGCGGGCGGAAGGCACCGGCATCGGCCTGTTCCTCGCCCATGCCGCGGTAGAGCGGTTCGGCGGCCGCATCGTGCTGGCCAGCCGCGCAGGCGGCGGCGCCGTCACCCGCGTCGAACTTCCTTTGGAAAAAATCAGGGCAGGAGAAGCATGACCGACACCCCGCAGATCCTGGTCATCGACGACGACCCCGTCTTCAACCGCGTGCTCGCCCGCGCCTTGAAGAGCCGCGGCTTCGACGTCATCGGCATCCACAGCGCCGGGGAGGCCGCAAAACTGATTCCCGCGACGCGCGCCGCGCGCGCCGTGCTGGACCTCAACATCGCCGGCATCTCCGGGCTCACACTCGTCGCGCCGCTGCTCGCCGCCAACCCGGACTGCCGCATCGTCGTCCTGACCGGCTACGCCAGCATCGCCACGGCGGTCGAGGCGATCAAGCTGGGCGCCACCCACTATCTCGCCAAGCCGACCGATGTGGAGGCCATCCTCGCCGCCTTCGAGGCGACGGCGCCGCAGGCGGACTTCGCGCCGCCCAGCCAGCCGCTCTCCGTGGACCGCCTGGAGTGGGAGCACATCCAGCGCGTGCTGAAGGAGCACGACGGCAACATCTCGTCAACCGCCCGGGCGCTGAAAATGCACCGGCGCACCCTGCAGCGCAAGCTGATGAAGCGGCCGGTAAAGAGTTAGCCGGCCTAACGCCGCGCAAAAGTCAGTTCCGACGGGACGGCGGCAAGCTCAGAGCGCGATCGCCAGCGCGACCGGAATGAACAGCAGCGCGGCAACGTTGCCGACCATGACGATCGATGCCACCTTGTCCGGCTCCTGGGCGTAGCGCTCGGCGAAGACGTAGTTGAGCACCGCCGGCGGCAGCGCGCCGAACACCAGCAGCATGGACTGGTGCTGCGGCGACAGGCCCAGCGCCCAACCCGCGGCCCAGGCAATCAGCATGCCCAGCACGGGTCGCGCCGCGGCGCCGGCCAAGCCGATTCCCCAGGCATGGAAGGAGGCGCCGGCCAGGCGCACGCCGAGCGTGAACAACAGCAGCGGAATGGAGATGTCGCCGAGCATGCGGATGGCGGTGAGGAGCGGCGGCCACAGCGGGATGCCGGAGAAGCTGACGGCGAGGCCGGCCAGCGCGGCCAGCATCATCGGCATGCGCCAAAGATTGGCCAGGCGCGCGCGGTGGTCCAGCATCCAGACGCCGAGCGAGAAATGCAGCAGGTTCTCCACCAGGAACAGCACCACCGCCGCCGGCAGCGCAGCCTCGCCGAAGGCCAGCACCGCCAGCGGCAGGCCCATGTTGCCGGAGTTGTTGAACATCATCGGCGGCAGGAAGGTTTTCGTGTCCGCCTGCAGCAGTCGCGCCAGCGGCCAGGCCAGCAAGCCCGAGCCGAGCACGACGGCGATGCCGCCGACGGCCAGCGCCTGATAGCTGAGCAGGTCGAAGGACTTGCCGGCGAGCGCGGCGAACACCAGCGCCGGCACGAAGACATCCATGTTGAGCTGGTTGGCCAGCGCCATGTCCGGCTTGTGGCGGCGGCCGTAGAACCAGCCCGCCAGGACGATGGCGAACAGCGGGAAGATGATCGAGACGATGCGCAGAAGCATCGTCAGAGAACGTAGCGGGCCAGGTCCTCGCTCTGCGACAAATCCTTCAGGCGCGCATCGACGTAGGCGGCGTCGACGACCAACGCCGATTTGCCGTGGCTGCCGGCATCGAAGGCGACTTCCTCGAGCAGCTTCTCCATGACCGTGTACAGCCGGCGCGCGCCGATGTTCTCGGTCTTTTCGTTGACGGCGAAAGCGATCTCGGCGAGCCGGCGGATGCCGTCCGTCTTGAAATCAAGCGCGACCCCCTCGGTGGCGAGCAGCGCCTCGTACTGCCGCGTCAGGCAGGCGTCGGTGCCGGTGAGGATCTGCTCGAAGTCCCCCACGGAAAGCGAATCCAACTCGACGCGGATGGGAAAGCGGCCCTGCAGTTCGGGGATCAGGTCGGAGGGCTTCGACAGGTGGAAGGCGCCGCTGCCGATGAACAGGATGTGGTCGGTCTTCACCATGCCGTACTTGGTCGCGATGGTGGTGCCCTCGACCAGCGGCAGCAGGTCGCGCTGCACGCCCTGGCGCGAAACATCGGCGCCGTGCATTTCCGATCGCGAGGCGATTTTGTCGATCTCGTCGAGAAAGACGATGCCGTTCTGCTCCACCGCCTGCACGGCGGCGAGCTTGATTTCGTCGTCGTTCACCAGGCGCGCGGCCTCCTCGTCGGCCAGCGCCTTCAGCGCCTCCTTGATGGCCATGCGCCGCGTCTTGCGGCGGCCAGAGCCGAGGTTCTGGAACATGCCCTGGATCTGCGAGGTCAGTTCCTCCATGCCGGGCGGGGCGAGGATTTCCATCTGCGCGCTGGGCGCGGCCACCTCGATCTCGATTTCGCGCGCATCGAGTTCGCCCTCGCGCAGCTTCTTGCGGAACTTCTGCCGCGCGGCGGATTCTTCCGTGGTTTCCGCGTCGCCGTGGAAGCCGACGCTGCGCGCCGGCGGCAGCAGCACGTCGAGCACGCGGTCCTCGGCGGCGTCCATGGCGCGGTCGCGCACAGCGCGCATGGCCGCCTCGCGGCCGTCCTTGATGGCGATCTCGACGAGGTCGCGCACGATGGTGTCCACGTCGCGGCCGACATAGCCGACCTCGGTGAATTTCGTCGCTTCGATCTTGATGAAGGGCGCGCTGGCCAGCCGCGCCAGGCGGCGCGCAATTTCGGTCTTGCCGACGCCGGTCGGGCCGATCATGAGGATGTTCTTCGGCGTGATCTCCGAGCGCAGCGGTTCGGCCACCTGGGCGCGGCGCCAGCGGTTGCGCAGGGCGATCGCGACGGCGCGCTTGGCGCGGCCCTGGCCGACGATGTTCTTGTCGAGCTCGTGGACGATTTCCTGCGGCGTCATCGTGCTCATTCCAACACCTCGATGACGTGGCTCTGGTTGGTGTAGATGCACAGGTCGCCGGCGACAGTCAGCGCCTTCCTGACGATCTCCTCGGGCGACAGGTCGGTGTTCTCCAGCAGGGCGCGCGCCGCCGCCTGGGCGTAGGGGCCGCCGCTGCCGATGGCGACGATGCCCAGTTCCGGCTCCAGCACGTCGCCGTTGCCGGTGATGATGAGCGACGCCTGCCGGTCGGCCACCGCCAGCATAGCCTCCAGGCGGCGCAGGATGCGGTCGGTGCGCCAGTCCTTGGCCAGCTCCACGGCGCTGCGCAGCAGGTTGCCCTGGTGCTTTTCCAGCTTGGCCTCGAAGCGCTCGAACAGGGTGAACGCGTCGGCGGTGCCGCCGGCGAAGCCGGCGAGGATTTTCTCCTGGTAAAGCCGGCGCACCTTGCGCGCGGTCGCCTTGACGACGATGTTGCCGAGCGTCACCTGGCCGTCGCCGCCGAGGGCGACGCTGCCGCCGCGGCGCACGGAAAGAATGGTGGTGCCGTGATATTGCTCCATGGAACTGCCCGATAAAAACGAGAGGGAAGAAAAGGTGTCAGAACCTGTGCCGCTCGACGTGCGCCACCTGGTTGATGCCAAGCACGCTGAACAAGGCAAAGATCAACTGGTTCGGATTGCGAATCGTCACGCTGCTGCCGGTGATCTGTAGATTGGTCAGGGTGTTGAGGAAGAGGCCGGCGCTGACGAAATCCATGCGCCTGAGGGCGCTGCAGTCGATCAGCACCTGCTTGCGGTCCGTGGCGAAATCGATCAGTTGCCGAAACGCATCGGAGCCGGCGCTGTACATCTCGCCCGCCAGCGGGAAGACATCCGGATCGGCCGCGGCGCCCGCCGCCACGCCAATCTCCGCCGGCTTCTTCGGCGGCGGACGGTTTTCCCAGGAAGGCGGGGAAACCTCGAAGGTGATGGCGTAATTCACCGCCCACTCCTCGAACGGATCCTGCTGCGCCATATGCTGATACAGCTCCAGCAGCAGCATCCAGAGCGTCTCGTCTTCCCGCTTGCCGACCTCGATCCTGCTCTTCAGCAATTCGGCCAGCTTCTCGGCGCCGCTCATCACCAGTTCGCACTTGGCCTTGCGCGCCGTCCGCATCGCCTTCAGCAGCATCTCGGCGCCCAGCGTGTCCACGTTCTGCAGCTTGCCGAACTCGACGCGCGCCACCGGATTGCCGGCGACGATCTTCTCGAGCTGCCTGACCGGCTTGTCGGAACTCTCGCCCAGCATTCCGACGAACGCCACGAAAGCGGTGCCGCCGGTGGTCAACGCCGGGCCGAGCGACTGCTTCGACTGCTCGACCCAGGTCGGCGGCGACTTCTCGTATTTCATCGAATACTCAAGGGCGCGCTTGTCGAAGATTTCGCGATTGCCCATGATCTGGTAGAGATCGAACAGCATCGCCCACACCTGGTCGGCCGCGGTTCCCAGGCCGCCCTCGCTGGCGGCGGCTTCCAGCGTCGCCAGCGCCGCCTCGTCCTGGCCGTTGGCGAAAAGAATGGCCGCTTCCTCGACCACCGGGTGCAAGGTCGCCGAACTCTCGCGAATCTGGAAGTGGTCGGAATGATCCTCTTCATGCACCTCGATCGCGCCGGGGGCGGTGAAATCGAGCGACTCCAGCTCCTCCTTCGCTGCCGGCGGCGCTTCAGGCGCAGGCTTGGACGCAGCCGGGCGCGACGGAGCCGGCGCCGCCGGCGCCTGCTTCCTGGCCGCCGGCTTCGCCGGTTCGGACGGGGGTTTTTTGCCGAAAAGTGAGAAAGCCACGTTGTCAGTCAGGGGACGATGGAGCCGATCCGGCTTGGCAAAACGGCAAACCGGACATGACTTTTAGCATATCGACCGGGGCGGCGCAACGCCGGAACGGAGGAGAGCGAATCCCAGCCCCGCCGCCGCCAGCATCCAGACGCTGGCCGCGCCGGCCGGCAAATCCGCCAGGGCCGCCAGGGAAAGCCCTGCGGCATAGCCTGCCGCCCCGATGCCGAAGCCCGTCGCCAGGCGCCGCCGCAGGCCATGCGTCGCCAGGGCCGGCACGATCAGGCTGGCAAACACCAGATACACCCCGACCAGTTGCACCGAAATCGTTACGGCAACCGCAAACAAGGCGTAAAACGCCAGCCCGCCGCCCTGACGGCCGAGCACTTTCCAGGCCGGCAGGAGCGCGGCGCTGACCGCGGCGGCGGCCAGCAACTGACCCTGCGACACCCACAGCATCTGGCCGGCCAGCAGGTCGCGCAGGTGCTCGCCGCCGTGGGCATCGCGCGCGAGCAGGAGCACCGCGCCACTGGCGGCCAGCACGAACAGCAGGCCGATCAGCGCTTCCTGCAATTGCGGCCAGCGCTTTTCGCTCCATTGCAGCAGGAACGCCGCCGCCAGCGCCGCGCCGATCGCCGCGCCCTGCACGATCCAGGGGTTGTCGCCGTACTCGGCCAGGTGCGCCGCCAGCGCGCCCAGGCCGGCCACCTGCGCCACAGCCAGGTCGATGAAGATGATGCCGCGCGCGAGCACCTGGATGCCCAGCGGCACATGCGTGGCGAGAACGATGAGGCCGGCGGCGAAGGCCGGCCAGAGGAGGTCGATCTGCGTTGTGATTTCGCTCATGACTCGCCTCTCAATTTCGCCAGCGTATCGTCGAAGAGGCCGAACAGGTCCTGCGCCCGCTCGCTGCCGCCGACGGTGAACGGCAGGGTGACCAGCGGCATGCCCGAACGCTCGGCCAGCCACTCGCCCGGGCGCGGCGAGTCGAAGGGCGTGCGCACGATCAGCCTCGCCTGCTGCACCCCAAGAGTACTTCCTCGGCCGGGGCTTGCCCCGCCCTCAGGGCGCGCCTTCGCCTGCCCCAGCAGCTGCGCCAGGTGCGCGCTGCCGGGCTCGATGCCGGGCTTGGGTTCCAGCGTGCCGGCCTCGACCAGGCCGAGCCAGTGGAAGAGGTAGCTGAAGCTCTTGTGCTGCGCGACCACGCGCAGGCCGCGCAGCGGGATGGCCTCCTTTTCCCAACGCGCAATCGCCGCACGCATCCGCTCCGCGAAGGCCTGCTGCCGCGCCGCATAGTGCCCGGCATTCGCCGCATCCAGCTCGCCGAGGCGCTTCGCCAGCGGGGCGGCCACGGCCAGCAGGTTGCGCGGGTCGAGCTGGATGTGCGGGTTGCCGGACGCATGCACGTCGCCCTCGCTGCGGTCGATCCTGGTCGGAATCTCCAGCCGGGTCACGAACTGCGCCGCCTCGAAGTACCCCGGCCGGCCCGGCTGCACGGCGGCGTTGCCGGATTCGCGCAGCACCGGCGGCAGCCAGCCCGCCTCCAGTTCGGCGCCGGTGCACACCACCAGCTGCGCATTGCGCGCCCTGGCGATCAGCGAGGGCCGCGCCTCGATGCGGTGCGGGTCCTGCAGCGCGTGGGTGGCGGACCAGGCGCTCACCTTGTCGCCGCCCAGCTCCTTGGCAAGGGCCGCCCACTCGGGCTCGCAGGCAAACACGCGCACATCGGCACGAACCGGCAGCGCCGCCGCCAGCAGGATCAGAAGGAAAAGCCGTTTCATGTCGGGCTCCTAGAATTTGTGCGCGCCATGGGCGCCAAAGCTGACGATGTACTGCAGGGTCAGCTGGTTGTCGGTGACGCCCGGCATGGACTTGTCGCGGGCAAGCTGCAGGCGCAACAGGGAGAACTCGTCCTGCGACCAGTCCAGCATGAGCGAATGGCGCGTGGGGCGATGGCGGGAGAAGTAGGCGTTGGCGGGATCGAGGGCGGCGAAGGCGGTAGCCGCATCGTAGCTTTTCGCGCCCGCGTTCAGCCGGTCGTAGCGGTAGCCGGCGCGCCATTGCGGCATGAACTGCCACACCGCCTGCGCATAGCCGCCGGTCTGGACGGAGCGCAGGCTGCCCAGCGCGAGGCCGCCCAGGCAGGGCGAGGTCGCCACATCCGAAACGCAAGCCAGGTCGCCGCTTTCCGTGCGCCGGAAGACTTCCGCCTGGATCTTGAAGTTGCGGTATCTCGGGTTGCCGTCCGGCGCCCACTTCCAGACAAAGTCAGCCGCCACGGTACGGCTCCTGCCGCTGAACCGCCCCGCCACTTCATTCGGGCCGAGCGGGTCGGTGTCCTCGAAATGCCCCTCGCGGCCCTTCGCGCGGCTGTCCAGCCAGGACAGGCCGGCACGCCAGGCATGGGACAGGCCGACATCGTCGCCGGCATGCGCAAAGAAGGCCGCGGCACCCTTGCTGCCGGCGCCGGGAAAGGCGTTGCCGCGTCCCACTTCGGCGCCCAGCTCGACGAACAGCTCGGTCGGCGCCACCCACTTCAGTTGCAAGCCGTCCTGGGCGAAGTGCTCGCCGAACAGCGCCTTCGACATCAGCGGCGCGTCGGCGAAATCCCATGCGTGCGAATGCTGCTCGTTGAGGTAGCCGATGCCGGAGAGGAAGCGCCCCCCCTTCAGGGTAAAGCCGTTGCCGAGGCCGAGTGCCTGGAGCCAGGCTTCCTCCACCTCGACCTTGTTGTCATGCCAGGCCAGGTTGAGTTGCGCGCGCGCGCTGCCGCCGAGCCGGGCGCCGGCGACCAGTTCGCTGTCGTCGAAAGTCAGCCGGCGCGAGGCGCCGTGGTCGTGTCCGGCGGACCAGTAGCCGCTGATGGCGCGCTCCGGGACGTCCTTCGTCCTGCGGTATTGCCCCTGCAGGATGAGCGAAGCCTCCGGGGCGAACTCCTCCCCGGCGGCGGCCGGCAGGGCCAGCGAAGCAGCAAGGGCAAGCAATGCGATGCGTTGCATGGTTTTCTCCAAAGCGAATGAACGGCCGTCGCGCGCGACGGCGAACTACAACGGAGCTTTAGAGAACGGAAGGCGGGGCGCGGGAATCGTAGCGCCGTATTGCGGAGACTGACTTTTCCTGCGGCGCCGGCAGGGCGGATTCAACGAAGGCGGGTGCGGCCGGTGCGCCCACCGTACTACCCGGCAGCGCCGCATCGAGGCCGGCGAAGGCGGCGCAACTGGTGCAGGACTGGCCGAGGACGGCCGCGGCGGCGTGCTCGCCGTCCGTCGACTCGATTCCGACCGCCACCGGCGCGCCGAGGTGCGCCGCCCAGTGGGCGAACGCCGCCTGCTGCGCGCCGAACAGGCACAGCAGGGCGAGGACGGCGATCAGCTTGCGGTGGAAAGTCATGGTGCGGCGATCATACCACCTGGCAAAGCAGGCCCTTCAGGTACTCGCCTTCCGGGAAAGCCAGCGCCACCGGATGGTCGGCGGCGGCGCCCAGCCGCCGCAGGATGCGTGCATCCGCCCCGGCATCGGCTGCCGCGCCGGCGACGATCTTCTGGAACAATTCCTGGCCGATGCCGCCCGAGCAAGAATAGGTCATCAGCAGGCCGCCCGGGTTGAGCAGGCGGAAGCCGAGCAGGTTGATGTCCTTGTAGGCCCGCGCGGCGCGCCCGGCGTGGGCGGCGGAGGGGGCGAACTTGGGCGGGTCGAGGACGATCAGGTCGAAGCGCGCGCCGCTCTTCTTCAGCACGCGCAGTTCCTCGAACACATCGGCATCGCGCCACTCGGCGCGCTTGGCGGGCAACTGCGGATTCAGCGCCAGGTTGCGCCGCGCCGATTCCAGCGCCGCGCCGGAGCTGTCGATCGACAGCACCTGCGACGCGCCGCCGGCCAGCGCCTGCAGGCTGAAGCCGCCGGTGTAGCAGAAGCAGTTGAGCACGCTGCGCCCGGCGGAAAGCTCGCGCACCAGCCGCCGGTTCTCGCGCTGGTCGAGATAGAAGCCGGTCTTGTGGCCGCCCGCGATGTCCACCTCCAGGCGAAGGCCGTACTCCTCGATCGCCACCGGGCCACCCGGCTCTTCGCCATGCAGAAAACCGGTGCGGGCTTGCAGGCCTTCGAGTCCGCGCACATCCGAGTCGGAACGCTCGAAAACCCGCACGCAGCCCGTCGCCTGCACCAGCGCGGCGGCGATGGCGTCGCGCCATTTCTCCGCCCCGGCGCTGTTCAATTGCAGCACCACCGTCTCGCCGTAGCGGTCGGCGATGACGCCGGGCAGGCCGTCCGACTCGCCGTGGATCAAGCGCAGGCCCTGCTGGCCGCGCAGCTCGGGCAGCGCTTCGCGCGCGGCGACGGCGGCGGCGACGCGGCGCTTGAAGAAGGCGTGGTCGATGGTCTCTTCGATATCGAAGCTCCACAGCCGGGCGCGGATCTGCGAATGCGGGCTGAACGCCGCCCGCCCGAGCGGCCGGCCGTCGTGGGCGAACACGTCCACCGTGTCGCCGGCGCGGGCGCGGCCCTTCAGCGTGTCCACGGATCCCTCGAATATCCAGGGGTGGTGGCGCATCGCCGAGCGTTCCTTGTCGGCCTTGAGAATGAGTTCGGCCATGGTTATTTTATTGTTTCGAGCAGGGCATCGAGCCCGGGATAGCGTTGCGGCGTCAGGGTCGCCTTGCGCGAGGTTTCGCCCCACTTCTCTCCCGCGGCGCAGCGCGCGAGGAAGGCTTCGGCATCGACCACCCAGGCGGTGCCGACCGCGGAGACGCCGGCGGCGAACAGCGGATCGGGCGGACAGCCGGCCGAGGGGCCGACGATGGCGATGGCCTCGGCGCCGCGCCAGCAGCCGGCCACCGCCTCGAAAGTGTCGTTCAGCAGCAGCGTGCTGGTCGACACGATCTTGTTGCAGCCGGCGAGGCGCTGCGCGTCGAGCGTGACGACGAGTCCCGGTTCCTCGCGCACCAGCTCGGCCTTCAGTTCCAGCACGGTCACCGAGATGCCCAGCGTCCGCGCCTGCTCGATGAGCGGCGTGAAATGGCCCACCATGCCGAGGCGGTCGCCCGGCTTGAGTCCGAGCGAGCCGAAGGAATCTATCGAGTCGTCGGCCACGAAACCGGCGCGGTCGTAGAGGCGGCGCGTCAGGGCGTTGATCGTCGCGAGACCGAGGGCGCGCGCAGCGCCGTCGCTCATCGCAAAACCTTGCACCAGGTCCATCGCCGCGCAGCCGGCCTGCTGACTGCCCGCATGCAGCGCCGCCAGCGTGCCGTCAAGCAGCGTGAAGGCGAGGCCGACGCTGCCGTCGTCGAGCTGCACGGCGCAGAACTCGCCCTCCTTGCCCGGCCGGTCGGCGAGTGGCGGCAGGACGACACGCTTCACGCGCGCCGGCCCCAGCGCCACATCGATGCGCTGCGCGGCGTCGACCAGCCAGCTTCGTATCGGCGGCAGGCTCATTTTCTGCCTGTGGGAGCGGCGTACTCGCCGCGATAAATCCCCCGGCCCTGCGGGCCACCCCCTTTTGCAAAGGGGGGTTCGCGGCGAGTACGCCGCTCCCACATCGATATTTCAATGCTGTGCATGCTTTGGCCCGAGTTCATTTCTTCTTCGCCCGTGGATGCGCCGCGTCGTAGACCTTGGCCAGATGCATGAAATCCAGATGCGTATACACCTGCGTCGTGCCGATGCTCGAATGCCCGAGCATTTCCTGCACGGCGCGCAGATCGCCGGAGGATTGCAGCATGTGCGATGCGAAGGAGTGGCGCAGCATGTGCGGATGGACATGAGCGCCGAGACCGGCCCGCCTTCCCCAGCGGTCGAGGCGCAACTGGATCATGCGCATCGACAGGCGCGTGCCGCGCCGGCTGACGAACAGCGCCGGGCAGTCGGCGGCGGCCATCTCGCCGCGCCGCGTCAGCCAGGCCGCCAGCGCCGCGCGCGCCTTGGCGCCGACCGGCACCGTGCGCGTCTTTTCACGCTTGCCGGTGACGGTCACTTCGCCCGCCGCCAGGTCCTGCGCCACGTTGCAATCGAGGCCCGCGAGTTCGGCCAGGCGCAGGCCGGAGGAGTAGCACAACTCGAACATCGCCCTGTCGCGCAACTCCAGCAGGCCGTCGGCCTCCCGCTCCAGCAGCGCATAGGCCTGGTCGGTCGAGAGCACCGAGGGCAGGGCCTTCTTCGACTTCGGCGCGCGCACGCTGAGGCAGGGGTTTTGCGTGACGCCATGGCCGCGCGCCAGCCAGTTGAAGAAGCCGCGCCAGGCCGACAGAACGCGGGCCAGCGAGCGGCCGGACAGGCCGCGCCCATGCAATTGCGCGACAAAGCGGCGAATGTCGTGGTGCTTGAGCTTGTCGAGCGGGGCGGCGCCGGCCAGGGACAGCAGCGCGGCAAGGTCATGGCCGTAGCTTTCCAGGGTGAGCGGACGGACACGGCGCCGGTGGGCCAGTTCGTCGAGCCAGGCGGCGGCGGCCGCACGGGCTTCTTCGCCTGTCAGGCCGCTCAAGGATTACTCCAAAGTTCTCAACAGAGCCGCGCTCGCAAGGTCTCCGATGTGGCCGAGATACAGCGTGCCCATCTCAGGATAGAAACGCTGCACGTCCTCCGAGCCGAGGGCCAGCAGGCCGACCGTTTCGGCTTCGCGCCGCAACGCCACCAGCGCCACCGAACGCACCTGCTCGCCGGCTTCGCCGAACCAGGCGGCGGCCTCGAAGCCGGCATTGGCGCCGCAATAGGGATGCGCCAGCCCGGCGGCGAAGATGCGCGTCTGTTCATTCACCTCGGCGAACTCCGCCGCATCGGCCTGCGCCGGCAAGTTCCACAGGCGGAAGGCAGCATGCGGCACGGCGAAGTCCTCGCCGAGATGCGAGAAGAGGACACGCCGCGCCGCGGCGAAATCCCGCGCGCCGGCCAACGCCGCCGCCAGACGATGCACCTTTTCGCCGATGGCGTCGTTCTCCTCGCCGAAGCGGATCATCTCGCCGAGTTTGCTTTCCAGCAGCTTGGCCTTCTCGCGCAGCGTCAGTATCTGCCGCTCGGTGATCGAGATGGCGCGCCCGCCGTGCGGATGCGGGATATAGAGCTGCGCCAGCAGGTCGGCGTACTCCTCGAAGAACTTCGGGTGGTCCTGCAGGTAGCGGGCGATCTCGTCGGCTTTCATTCTTGTCATTCTCCCTTTCAGATTTCAATCTCGCTGTCGAACACCGTTACCGCCGGGCCGGTCATCGACACGGGCTGCCCCGGCCCGCCCCAGGCGATCGTCAGTTCGCCGCCGCGCGTCGCCACCCGCACCGGCGAATCGAGCAGGCCGCGCGCGATGCCGGCAGCGACGGCGGCGCAGGCGCCGGTGCCGCAGGCGAGCGTCTCGCCGGCGCCGCGCTCATGGACGCGCAGGCGGATCGCGTTGCGATTCACCACCTGCATGAAGCCGGCGTTCACCCGCTGCGGAAAGCGCGGATGGTTCTCGATGAGCGGGCCTTGCCCGGCGACCGGTGCGATATCGACGTTGGCCACCACCTGCACCGCGTGCGGATTGCCCATCGAAAGGGCGGTGATGTCGACGCTGGCACCGTCGAGCTGCAAGGGCTGCACCAGCGCATCGCTTTCGCTGACGAAGGGCACGCGCGTCGGCTCGAAGCGCGGCACGCCCATGCTCACCGTGACGAGGCCGTCCGCCTCCAGGCGCGGCTCGATCAGGCCGCCCTTCGTCTCGACGCGGATGGCGCGCTTTCCGGTCAGGCCTTTCTCGTGCACGAAGCGCACGAAGCAGCGCGCGCCGTTGCCGCACTGCTCCACCTCGCCGCCGTCGGGATTGAAAATGCGGTAACGGAAGTCGGCGTCCGGCCGCGCCGTTTTCTCGACGACGAGGATCTGGTCGCAGCCGACGCCGAAATGGCGGTCGGCAAGGAAGCGCGCCTGCGCCGGCGTCAAGTCGATGGCCTGCGTGACGGCATCGAGCACGACGAAGTCGTTGCCGAGGCCGTGCATTTTCGTAAAGCGTATTTTCATGCCGCCCCGCCGCCGGGCCGCCCCAAGGCGGGGCCAGTCAACGAGCAGGAGCCGCGCAGCGGCGAACAACCGTCACCCCCTTCCCGGGGAAGGGGGGCGGGGGGAAGGCTCGTTAAGTCTCTCCAGATGCAGCGGTCCATCACCACCGTCATGCCGCCGGCAACGGCCTTTTCGGCAGCCTCCTCATTGACGACGCCGTCCTGCAGCCAGAGGCGCGTCAGGCCCAGGCGCAGGCACTCGTCGACGATCGGCCCGACATGCTCGGGCGAGCGGAAGACGTCCACCAGGTCGATCTTCTCCGGCACCTCGGCGAGCGAGCCGTAGGCCTTCTCGCCCAGCACCGACTCCACCTTCGGCCGCACCGGGATGACGCGAAAGCCGAAGCCCTGCAGGGCGCGGGCGATGCGGTAGGCGGGACGGGCGGGATTCGGCGACAGGCCGACCACGGCGATGGTCTTCGCCTCGCGCAGCAGGGCGCAGATCGCGTCGGGAGCGGGGTTGCGGAACATGGGCGAATCTTACATGAGGCAACGTTCAATAAGGCCGCTTCTCGCCCTGCGGCCGCGTCTTGAAGCGCTTGTGCACCCAGTAGTACTGCTCGGGCATCTCGGCGATGCGCTGCTCGATCCAGGCGTTCATGCGCAGCGTGTCGGCCTCGATGCTCTCGCCGGGATAGTCCGGCCACGGCTCGCCGAGTTCGACGACATAGCCCGCCTCGCCCGGCAGCATGCGCGCGATGCAGGGGATCACCGCGGCGCCGGTCATGCGCGCCAGGCGCGAGAGGCCGGTGATGGTCGCCGCCGGCACGCCGAAGAAGGGCACGAAGATGGTATCGCGCTGACCGTAGTCCATGTCCGGCAGGTAGTAGAAGGGCTGGCCGGCCTTCATGCCGCGGATGGCCTGACGCACGCCCTCCTGGCGCGAGAGCAGCTTCGAGTGGCCGAAGCGCAGGCGGCCCTTGTACAGCGCGGCGTTGCAGTAGAAATTCTTCTGCTGGGCGTAGATGCTCACCATGTCGAGTTCCAGGGTAAGCCGCGTCCAGCCCATGTCGAGGCCGACGAAATGCGGCACGAAGAGGATCACCGGCCTG
>JADFDL010000209.1 GCA_018262875.1 Rhodocyclaceae bacterium
GTGCAGGGCGAGTTGCCCGACGACATGGCGCGCCACGCCCGCTTCTTCCAGCACAACCGCAAGCTGGTGCGCGACATCGAGCAGCTCGAGCACAAGACGCGCCGGCAGGACGTGCTGGTGGACGAGGAGCTGATCCACGCCTTCTACGACGCGCAGATTCCCGCCGGGGTGGTCGACGTCGCCAGCTTCGAGCGCTGGCGCAAGGACGCCGAGCGCGACGAGCCGAGGCGGCTCTTCCTCACGCGCGAGCAGCTCATGCGCCACGACGCCGCCGGCGTCACCTCGGAACGCTTCCCGCCGCAGATGGAGATCCACGGCCAGCGCTATCCCCTGAGCTACCACTTCGAGCCGGGTACCGAGGACGACGGCGTCACGCTGACGGTGCCGGTGGCGGCGCTCAACCAGGTGCCGGCGGTGCGCTGCGAATGGCTGGTGCCGGGCCTGCTCGAGCAGAAGGCGGCGCAGTTCGTCAAGACCCTGCCGCAGAAATACCGCCATCGCCTGCAGCCCATCGACGAATTCGTCGCCGACTTCGCGGAACAAGCACACGAGGCCGACGAGCCCTTCCTGCGCGCGCTGACCCGCGCCGCCGAGGAGAAGATGCAGCTCAAGCTGCCGCTCGACGCCTTCAGGGCCGAGATGCTGCCGCCGCATTTCTTCATGAACTTCCGCGCCGTGGACGAGCACGGCCGCATGCTCGGCCAGTCGCGCGACCTGCAGGCGCTGCGCAGCCGCTTCGCTTCGATGATCGAGCAGACCTTCGCCCGCGCCGAAGTGAAGGAGGAGACTGCGGACGCCGCATTGCAGGGACTGACTTCCTGGAGCTTCGGCGACCTGCCGGAGATCATGGAGGTGAAGGTCGGCGGCCGCAATGTGATCGGCTTTCCGGCGCTGGTGGACGAGGGCGACACGGTGGCGCTGCGTGTGCAGGACACGCCGGAGAAAGCGGCAGCCGCGCACCGCAAAGGGCTGCGCCGGCTGTTCGCGCTGGAACTGCGCGAACAGGTGAAGTTCGTCGAGAAGTCGCTGCCGCGCGAGCTGGGCCTGCTGTTCATGGCCTGGGGCACGGAAGCCGAGCTGAAGGGCCAGATCGTCGCGGCGACCCTGGAGCGCACCTGCATGCTGGAGCCGCTGCCGGCCGCTGCCGCCGCCTTCGCGAAGCGCAAGGACGAGGCGCGCGCCCGTATCAGCCTGGTGGCGCAGGAGATCGCGCGGCTGGTCGGCGCGATACTCACGGAACACGCCGCGCTGCAGAAGAAGCTGGCGCAGATCAAGGCGCAGCCGGCCGTGGCGGAAGACATCAAGGCCCAGTGCGCCGAACTGCTGCCGAAGGGCTTTGTCGAAGCGATGCTGTTCGAGCGCCTGACGCATTTCCCGCGCTACCTGAAGGCGGCGGCGCTGCGCGTGGACAAGCTGCGCGCCGACCCGGCGCGCGACGCGCGGCTGGCGCAGGAGTTCGCAGCATTGTATAAACCCTGGGAGCGCGAGCGGCTGGCGCGGCGCAAGAGCGGCGCGCCGGATCCCTGGCTGGAGGACTTCCGCTGGCTGCTGGAAGAGCTGCGCGTCGCGCTGTTCGCGCAGGAACTGAAGACGCCGATGCCGGTTTCCGTGAAGCGCCTGCAGAAGGCCTGGGAGAGCCGGTCGCGGCACTGAGGAAGACACGATGACCGAAGTGCTGAAAGCCTATGGACGTGCCCTGAAGAGCCTGCTGACCCCCGGCATCCTCTGGCACCTGCTCTGGCCGACCGTCCTGGCGGTGGCGTTCTGGATCGCCGTCGCCTGGATGAGCTGGGACACGGTCGGCGCAGGCGTCGAGCGCCTGTTCAACGAAGTGAGCTGGCTCAACTGGATCCTGCAGCGCTGGGAGGCCTCGGCGCTGGCCGGCGCGATCTTCATCAAGGTGGTGCTGGGCCTGCTGCTGATTCCGCTGATCTACGGCACGGCGATGCTCATCGTCGCGGTGTTCGCCCTGCCGCTGATGCTGGAGCGGGTGGCGGCGAAGGACTATCCGGAACTGGAGCGTCGCGACGGCGGCACGCTGGCCGGCAGCCTCGGCAACGCCCTGCTGGCGGTGGCCGTGTTCCTCGCCGGCTGGGTGATCACACTGCCGTTGTGGCTGATCCCCGGCATGGGCATCGTACTGCCGGTGCTGCTGGCGGGCTACCTCAACTACCGCGGCTACAGCTACGACGCGCTGTCGGCGCATGCCGGCGCCGACGAGCTCGACGGCGTGCTGGCGCGCGAGCGCGGCGGGCTGTATCTCGCCGGCATCGTCGCCGGCCTGATGGCCTTCGTGCCGGTGCTCAACCTGATCGCACCGGCCTATGCCGGGCTGGCCTTCATCCATTACTGCCTGGAAGCGCTGCGGCGCGCGAGAAAGCAATGACGGTAGGCACCATCATCATCGGCGACGAAATCCTTTCCGGCAAGCGGCAGGACAAGCACTTCGCCAAGGTCATCGAACTGCTGAACGCGCGTGGCATGGCGCTCGACTGGGCGCAGGTCCTCGGCGACGATCGGGCGCGCCTGACCGCGGCGCTCGTCGCGAGCTTTGCCTCCGGCGACATCGTCTTCAGTTTCGGCGGCATCGGCGTGACGCCGGACGACCACACGCGCCAGGCCGCGGCCGCGGCACTGGGCGTCGGCATTGCCCTGCATCCCGACGCCGAACGCGAGATCCGCGCGCGATTCGGCGGGGAAACCACGCCGCAGCGGCTCATGCTGGGCGAGTTTCCGCTGGGCAGCGAGATCATCCCGAATCCCTACAACCGCATTCCCGGCTTCTCGATCCGCAGCCACTATTTCTTCCCCGGCTTCCCGATCATGTCCTGGCCGATGCTGGAATGGGTGCTGGACACGCAACTTGCGCATCTGCACCACGCCGTGCCGCGCGAGGAGCAGGCGATCGTCGTATACGAGGCGCCGGAATCGGCCCTGCTCGACCTGATGAACCGCATCACGCGGGATTATCCGAAGGCGACCCTGTTCTGCCTGCCGTCGTTCGGCGGCGAACGGGTACGGCGCCATATCGAACTCGGTGTGCGCGGGGAGCCGGCATCCGTAGCGAAGGCGATGGAGGAAATCCGCGCTGAGGTGACGCAGCGCGGCCTGGAGTGGATTGACAGCTAAAAAAAAGCCCCGGCCGGAGCCGAGGCTTGAATCCGCCCCATTGCTGGGGCTGGAGGAGGACGGTAGTGCCAGAAGCCGATCAGGCGGCTTTCTTGACTTTGGTCGTTGCGGCGGCGCCGACGGCCTTGACGGTGGCGTTGGTTGCGGCGGCAACGTTGGCTTCGGCGATCTCGGCGACCTGCTTGGCAGCCTTGTTCATCGTGTCGTAGGCCGAATTGGCAGCGGCGATGGCGGACTTGACCGCGGCAACCGCGACGTCGGAACCGGCCGGGGCCGATTTGGCGGCCTTGTCCAGCGAGGAGGCGACGTTCTTGTTCACTTCGGCGAACTGCGCCTCGACCAGCTTGGAGAACTCTTCCTGGGTCTGGGCGGAGATCTCATACACGCTGCGCGAGTAGGCAACGGCTTTCTCGACCGAGGGCTGGGCCAGGGTGGCTTGCAGGGAAATGGCCTCCTGCAGATCCTTGGCGCCGAGCAGGGTCTTGGCGTTGTTCACGCTGTCTTCCAGCACGGCACGGGCAGTGTTCAGGTTCAGCGCGGCAAGGCGCTCGGCGCTCGCGAAGGCGGTATTGGCCAGGGTCAGCATGGCTTCGACGTTGG
>JADFDL010000210.1 GCA_018262875.1 Rhodocyclaceae bacterium
ATTCGGTGAAGCCGTGGGTGCCGACCTGGAGGTCGCGCACGCGGCGCAGGTGGCGCGCCCAATGCTTGTAGTGGTCGACGTGGCCGAACATGATGGTGGCCGTGGTCTTGAGGCCGACGACGTGCGCCGTCTCGATCACCTGCATCCACTGGCGCGTGTTGATCTTGTCGGGGCACAGCACCGCGCGCACGTCGTCGTCGAGCACTTCGGCCGCCGTGCCCGGCAGCGTGTTGAGGCCGGCCTCCTTGAGGCGACGCAGATAATCCTCGACCGGCTGCTCCAGCGTCAGCGCGCCCTGCCAGACTTCGAGCGGCGAGAAGGCGTGGATATGGACGTCCGGTGCCGCGCCGCGCACGATGTCGAGGATGTCGAGATAGGTCTGGCCGGTGTAGTCGGGATGAATGCCGCCCTGCATGCAGACTTCGGTGGCGCCGCGCGTCCACGCCTCGCTGCAGCGGCGGGCGATCTCGTTGGCGTCGAGGTCATAGGGCTGGCCGCGCAGGTTCTCGGAGAGCTTGCCTTTCGAGAAGGCGCAGAACTGGCACTTGAAGTAGCAGACGTTGGTGTAGTTGATGTTGCGCGTGACGACGAAGCTGACGGCATCGCCATTCACCTGCTGGCGCAGACGATCCGCCTGCTGGCAGACGTAGGCGAACTCCGGACCGCGTGCCTGGAACAGGCGCACGATCTCGGCTTCGCCGAGCTCCTCGCCGGCGTCAGCGCGGCGGACGATGGCGCGCAGGTCGGCAGCGATCTGCGTTTCGTCAACCGACGTATTGAGCCAGCGCAACGCCTCGGCCGGCAGCGGCGTGTCCTGCCCGGCCACCCACTCATCCGTGCGGGCGAGGCCTTCGCCGTCGATGGCTTGCAGCACCGCAGTGCGCAGGCTCTCGTCGATCCACTTGGCGCCGTCGAGCGCATATTCGGGATAGATGGTCAGGCGTTCCTGCAGATACTTGCCGGCACCCGCGGTTTCGCGCGCCAGCTCGTCGAGATGCGGCCAGGGCGCTTCGGGATTGACGAAGTCCGGCGTCAGCGGCGATACGCCGCCCCAGTCGTTGATGCCGGCGGCGATGAGCTGCGGCAGCACGCCCGGATTCAGGTTCGGCGGCACCTGGAGGCTCATGTCGGCGCCGAAAATCAGGCGCGCCACGGCGAGGGTCCACAGCAGATCGTCGAGATCCGGCTCCGGCGCCTGGGCCATCAGCGTGTCGGGTTTGGCGCGGAAGTTCTGGACGATGATTTCCTGGATGTGGCCGTAACGCTCATGCAGGTCGCGCAGCGCAAGCAGCGACTCGATGCGCTCAAGGCGCGTCTCGCCGATGCCGATCAGGATGCCGGAGGTGAACGGCACCTTGGCCTCGCCGGCCAGGCGCAGCGTTTCCAGGCGCCGCGCCGGCACCTTGTCGGGCGAGCCGTAGTGCGGCATGCCCTTCCCGCACAGACGCTCGGAAGTCGACTCGAGCATCAGGCCCATCGACGGCGATACCTTGCGCAGCATCGCCAGCTCGGCGGCATCCATGCAGCCGGGATTGACGTGCGGTAGCAGCCCGGTCTGCTTGAAGATCTCGCCGGCGACATGGGCGACGTATTCCAGCGTCGTGTTGAAGCCCATCTCTGCCAGCGCGTCGCGCGCGGCCTGGTAGCGCAGCTCGGGACGCTCGCCGAGCGTCAGCAGCGCTTCCTTGCAGCCCAGCTGGGCTGCCTGGCGCGCGCTCGCCAGCACCTCGTCGAGCGATAGGTAGGCGGCGCCGACTTCGCGCGGCGTGCTGGCGAACGTGCAGTAGTGGCAGACATCGCGGCACAGCTGGGTAAGCGGCAGGAACACCTTGCGCGAATAGGTCACCACATCGCGGAAGCCGCGGTCGCGCAAGGGCGCGGCGAGCGCCATCAGCGCCCGCGTATCCGTCGCCTCGGCCAGCGCCAGCGCCTGCGCGCGGTCGAGCGGCCGGCCGGCGTGGAGGGCCGTCAACAAGCCGGGTGCGATGATCTCGCCCATGCCGGCGTGCTCAGTGCTCCAGCCCCGTCACACGGATGCCGGCGTGGCACTCGTACTGCTTGTTGATGAAGATCAGCAGCGAGGTCATGGCTTCGACGGCGGCGGCGTTGGCGATGCTGCCGGCGTGGAAGCCGCGCATGCCGGCGGCCTCGACCAGCTTGATGACTTCGGCGCGCGCGTCCTTGCTATCGCCGCAGACCAGCACGTCGCAGTCGAGGCCCTTGCCTTCCTGCAGGTGATGGGCCGCGACGTTCTGGAAGGCCGAGACAACCTTGACGTTCTCGCCGAGCAGGGCCTGGGCGATCTGGCCGGCCGAGCCTTCCGGCGGCAGCTGCACGCGCATGACCTTGGGCGGCACCAGCGGCACGGTGACGTCGATGAGGATCTTGCCCTGCAGCGCGTCCTTGACGCTCTCCAGGGTGCTCTTCTGGTGGCTGAAGGGTACGGTCATGGCGACGATGTCGGCGGCCTGCGCGGCGGCCAGGTTGTCGGCCGCACGCACGTTGACGTTCTTGACGCCGCGCGCTTCCATCAGCTTCTTCAGGTCGGCGGCGGCCGCTTCAGCCTTGTCGATGGTGCGCGAACCGATGATGACTTCATAGCCAGCCTGCGCCCAGCGGCGTGCCAGGCCGGTGCCGAGATCGCCGGTGCCGCCGAGGATGGCGAGGACGGGGAGTTTTTCGCTCATGGTATTGGGTTCCAATCAGGTTTTTGTCAGATGTTGATTGATGGCGATGCGGATAAGGAACCGCACCACACGCTACTGATTTCGTCATTCCCGCTTGCGCGGGAATGACGGAGGTTTGTGCGAACTTAGCGTCCCGTGAAGTTCGGCTTGCGCTTCTCGGCGAAGGCGCGCGGGCCTTCCTTGGCGTCTTCGGAGTTGAACACGCGCGGGGCGATGCTCTTTTCGAGGACGAACTTCGGCTCGTTGTTGAGCGCGCGCACGGCGATTTCCTTGGCGGTACGCACGGCCAGCGGGCCGTTTTCGCAAATCTTCTCGGCCCAGGCCAGGGCTTCCTCGAGCACCTTGTCGGCCGGCACGACCTTGTTGACCAGGCCGATGTCATAGGCGCGCTTGGCGTCGATGTTCTGGCCGGTGAGCAGCAGCTCCATCGCCACGGCCCATGGGATTTGCTGCGGCAGGCGGATATGCGAGCCGCCGGCGGGGATCACGCCCCACTTCACTTCACCGAGGCCGAACTGGGCGTTCTCGGACGCGATGCGGATGTCCATGCCTTGCAGGAACTCGAGACCGCCGGCGATGCAGAAGCCATTCACGGCGGCGATGATGGGCTTGAAGATGTTCTGGAACGGGCGCTTGGCCGGATCCTCGTAGCCCATCTGGTCGCCCGCGGCGATGGCCGGCAGCGCGTCCTTGATGTCCATGCCGGTGCAGAAGGCCTTGTTGCCGGCGCCGGTGATCACCGCAACCCACAGGTTGGGATCGGCGTTGAAGTCATCGAAGGCAGCGTCCATGCCGACCAGCATTTCGCGCGTGAAGGAGTTGTACGCCTCGGGGCGGTTGATGGTCATCAGGGCGATGCGGCCCTTCTTTTCGTAGGTGAAGGTGGGCGGCAGAGTCAGAGCCATGCTGTGTTCCTCTTGAATGATGTTGTGAAATTCGGGTCAGGCGCGCTTGAAGTAGGGCAGCGTGATTTCGGGCGTCACCGCCTTGAAGTCGACCTGCACGGGCATGCCGATCTTGAGCTCGGCGGGCGCCACGTC
>JADFDL010000211.1 GCA_018262875.1 Rhodocyclaceae bacterium
GACCTGCAGCGGCGTGAAGGTGCCATAGTCATGGTAGCTCTTGATGCGCGCCAGGGCGTTGCACAGATCCTTGTTGCCGACCATGTAGCCGATGCGCCAGCCGGCCATGTTGTAGCTCTTCGACATGGTAAAGAACTCCACCGCCACGTCGCGCGCGCCCGGCACCTGCATGATCGAAGGCGCGATTTTGCCAAATGAGCACCCGTCGAAGACGATGTCGGCGTAGGCGAGGTCGTGCACCACCAGGATGTCGTGCCGTTTCGCCAGCGCCACCACGCGCTCGAAGAAATCCAGCTCGACGCAGCGCGCCGTCGGATTGCTCGGGAAGCCGAGGATCATCATCTTCGGCTTCGGCGTGCACTCGCGGATGGCGCGCTGCAGCTCCTCGAAGAAGTCGACATCCGGCGTCATGCGCACCGAGCGGATGTCGGCGCCGGCGATGATGGCGCCGTAGATGTGGATCGGGTACGAGGGATTCGGCACCAGCACCGTATCGCCGCGGTCCAGCGTGGCGAGCATCAGGTGGGCGAGGCCTTCCTTCGAGCCGATGGTCACCACCGCCTCGGTTTCCGGGTCGAAGGCGACGTCGTAGCGGCGCCGGTACCAGTCGCAGATCGCCTTCCTCAGGCGCGGAATGCCCTTCGACACCGAATAGCCGTGCGTGTCGCCGCGCTGCGCCGCCTCGACCAGCTTGTCGACGATGTGCTGCGGCGTGGGCCCATCGGGGTTGCCCATGCTCATGTCGATGATGTCCTCGCCGCGGCGGCGGGCGGCCATCTTCAGCTCGCCCGTGATGTTGAAGACATAGGGCGGCAAACGCTTGATTCTGGGGAAATCCTTCATTTCGGCGGTGCAGCAACAAAGATATAATGTTACCCGACTGCGCATACTTGCGACAAATCAGAAACCTAGCAGACCTTCATGAAACTCCACCTCGACAACCCGGCCAGCCGGAACCTGGTCACCGGCTACGGCGCAGGCTATGTCGCCATCAACCACCGCCGGCACGAAACCAGCCTGATCCTCCTGCCCGACCGCATCGTCGAGTCCTGGGGCACCGGCGGGTTCGACGCGCTGGCGGAAAGCGATTTCGAGGCGCTTCGCGCACTGGAACCGGAAATCCTGCTGCTCGGCACCGGCAACCGCCAGCGTTTTCCCGCGCCGCACCTGCTGCGTCCGCTGATCGAAGCCCGCATCGGCTGTGAAGTCATGGATTTGCCCGCCGCCTGCCGCACCTTCAACATCCTGATGGCGGAAGGCCGGCGGGTCGCCGCTGCGCTCCTCATCGAAGCCAATCCATCGTGAAACTTGCCCTGAAAATCGATGCCGCCACCTTCCGCGGCACCCTCGTCGGCGTGCCGCGCCTGGTCGACGTCCTGCGCAGCGCAGAGGCGCAGGCGAGCTTCTTCTTCAACCTCGGCCCGGATCGCAGCGGCCGCATGCTGGGATCTCTGCTGTCGGCATCGCGCGCCGGCGCATCGGCCCTGAGCCGCTATGGGCTGGCCGGGCTCCTGCATGGCACCCTGCTGCCGGGCCCCGACGTCGGCCGCCGCTGCGCGGACATCCTGCGCGGTGTCCGCGATGCCGGATTCGACACCGGCGTGCAGTGCTGGGACCATGCCGCCTGGCAAGGCGGAGTGGAAAAGGCCGGCGCTGCCTGGGCCGAACGCCAGATGCAGCGCGCGATTGCGCGCTACGGCAAGATTTTCGGCGAGGCGCCGAAAACCCATGCCGCCGCCGGCTGGCAGATGAACCCGCACGCCCTGCGCCTGACCCAGCGCCTGGGCTTCGGCTATGCCTCGGATACGCGCGGCACCCACCCTTTCGTACCCGTCTGGAACGCCGAGATTGTTCTATGTCCGCAACTGCCGACCACGCTGCCGACCATCGATGAATTGCTCGGCCGCGGCGACTGCAGCGTCGACAACGTCCATGAGCGACTGCTGGCACTGACCGCACAGGCGCCCGCGACCGGCCATGTCTATTCCGTCCGGACGGATCTGGAAGGCCAGGGACTTTTGCCCGTCTTCGCGAAGCTGCTGGCAGGCTGGAAAGACCAGGGTTACGAACTTGTCTCGCTGGGCGGCTTGCTCGAAGCGATCGACGCCAGCCGGCTGCCGCGCCATGAACTGGTGCGCGGCACGATCGAGGGACGCGCCGGCACGCTCATGCTGCAAGGGCCCGAATTCCTGGCATCGACCTGAAACGGCGCGCTTGCACCGGCCGCGGAATTCAACAACAATGCAATCGCACATGATGGTCGATCAGCCCGTACCCGATTTCGCCCTGCCGGCGACCGGCAACCAGACGTTCTCCCTGTCCCAGGCGCGCGGCGCCTCCCTCGTCCTCTACTTCTATCCGAAAGACAGCACGCCCGGCTGCACCACCGAGGCCGGCGAGTTCCGCGACCTGCACGCGCAGTACCGCAAGGCCGGCTGCGCCGTCTTCGGCATCTCGCGCGACAGCCTCAAGTCGCACGAAAGCTTCAAGGCGAAGCTGAAGCTGCCCTTCGATCTGCTGTCCGACGCGGAGGAAACCGCCTGCGCGCTGTTCGGCGTCATCCGTCAGAAGGTGCTCTACGGCAAACCGGTGCGCAGCATCGAGCGCAGCACCTTCGTCCTCGACCGCGACGGCGTGCTCAGGCGCGAATGGCGCGGCGTCAAGGCGCCCGGCCACGCCGCCGAAGTCCTCGAATTCGTGAAGTCCCTCCAAGGAAAGAAATGAACGCCAAGAAACACCCCTCGACCAAGCTGTTCGTCCTCGACACCAACGTCCTCATGCACGATCCGACCAGCCTGTTCCGCTTCGAGGAGCACGATATTTTCGTGCCGATGATGACCCTCGAGGAACTCGACAACAACAAGAAGGGCATGTCGGAGGTGGCGCGCAACGCCCGCCAGACCAGCCGCACGCTGG
This sequence comes from Rhodocyclaceae bacterium, assembly GCA_018262875.1. GTDB lineage: Bacteria > Pseudomonadota > Gammaproteobacteria > Burkholderiales > Rhodocyclaceae > Desulfobacillus. The sequence goes on from JADFDL010000211.1 coordinate 2,917, forward strand.
ACGGCATCGTCGGTGGCTTCGAAGAACGCATCGAGAAAGGCATCCCGCTGGAAGAACCCTCCAGCGGACTGGCCACCGGGCGCCTCTTCATGCAGACCGAGCCGATCAACGCCGCCCTGCCGGCGACCCTGCCCACCGCCAAGGCCGACAACCAGATCATCGGCGTGATGATGCACCTCATCGACAAGCACCCGAAGCGCGAGGTGATCCTGGTTTCCAAGGACATCAACATGCGCATCAAGGCCCGCGCCCTTGGGCTGGATGCGCAGGACTACTACAACGACAAAGTGCTGGAGGACACCGACCTCCTGTACACCGGCACGCGCGAGCTGACGGCCGATTTCTGGGACGTCAACGGCAAGGACATGGAGTCCTGGAAGCAGGAAAGCCGCACGCTCTACCGCATCAAGGGCCCGGTCTGTCCCGATCTGCTCATCAACGAGTTCCTCTGGCAGGACGGCGAGCGGCCCTTCCATGCCATCGTCCGTGAGAAGAGCGGCAGGAGTGCCGTGCTGGAACTGCTGAAGGACTACAGCCACCAGAAAAACAACATCTGGGGCATCACGGCGCGCAACCGCGAGCAGAACTTCGCTCTCAACCTGCTGATGGATCCGGAAATCGACTTCATTACCCTGCTCGGCCAGGCCGGCACTGGCAAGACCCTGCTGACGCTGGCGGCGGGCCTGACGCAAACGCTGGAAACCAAGCTCTACAGCGAGATCATCATCACCCGCGTCACCGTGCCGGTGGGCGAGGATATCGGC
>JADFDL010000212.1 GCA_018262875.1 Rhodocyclaceae bacterium
CCCGCCGGAAGAGCCGCCGCCCCCGCCGCCGGAACTGCCGCCGCCGGGCGAAGTGGAGGCTGAGGCAATGGCGCCGGAAAGCCCGCCGGCCAGGGCGCCGGCGATCTCCATCTTGTCGAGCCCGAGCGGGCCGGTCTTGACCACCGCGGCGATGAGCTGGGCGGGGTCCATGCCAAGCGCCACCGCCACCTCAAGCGGCCGGCCGGCGGCCTCGGCATTGGCGAGGTAGGTCGACAACGGCGGATTGGAGAGCAGGATGCCGAAGCGGTTGCCGCCCTTGTACATCATGCGGTGGATGCCCATGCCGCGCATCCCCGTCGCCGGGTCGCGCGCCAGCACCATGCCGCAGGTGAGGAAAGGCGCGGCATCCTTCTCGTGATGGGTGAGCAGCGGCAACAGCGCGCCGACATCCGCCGGCTGCCGGTGCACGACTTCCTGCACCGGCACCTCCGCCGCGCGCACGGGCGGCACGCCCTGGCCGCTGCGCTCGACGTAGGTGTCGATGAGGGCGTCCTCCGTCGTGCCCAGCGCGCGCGCCGCCAGGCGGCGGCTCGATAGCAGGTTGCCGGCGATGCGCACGCCGGGGAAGCCCGCCACCTGCTCGCACAGCACGGCGCGGCCCTGCGCCGCCTTCAAGAGCGCCGCAATCTCGAACTTCGGATCGAGCGGCTCGCGCACGCGGAGCAGGTCGCTTCCGAGACCGTCCAGGAACGTCCTGAGATCCGCGAAGGCCACACCAACTCCTCGCCTAGAGGTACTTCGCCGGCATGCGCTGCACTTCGCCGAGCACCTTGATCGAGAAGCGGCTGTTGCTCAGTTGGCCGCGGCCGAGGCGCACCTGAAGCTGGTCGGCGTGCTTCTTCAGGTCGGCGGAGAGCTGCGCCCGCACGCGCTTGTAGGTGTACTTGTGGATGCCTGGATTGAGCGTGCGGATGGTCAGCTCGATCTCGGCATCCTCGGCCAGCTCCTTCACGTCGTTTACGTAAACTTCCCACTGGTTCATCGTCCTGTCTCCTTACTTCACGGGGGGGTAGCCGTAGGCGGTCCAGTTGCCCAACACCTTTTCCTGGACGTCCTTCGGATAAACGTTCTTGAACGACACCACGGTCGGCACGTCGTTGATCGGGTCCCAGTCCACCGGCCAGAGGCAGTCGAACACCACCTTCGAGCCGATCGAATGCTTGCGCTCGTGCGGCGTGGCAAAGGGATACAGCGGCGTGCCGGTGGAGTTCCTGTAGATGTGGATGCCGTTGGCCGGGTGGCAGCGCGTGCAGAAGGCGTGGTAGACCTCGTCCCAGTTGTAGATGTCGGTCTTGTCGTCGACCACCATCACCATGTGGAACCAGGGACCGAGCTTGGAGCCGAAGGCGAGCTGGCCGATCTGCTGGGCGATGCCGGAATAGGTCGGCTTCACGCCGACGATCATCATGTGGTGCGTCGAGCGCGGGTGCATGTACACGCCGGTGACCGGAATGCCCTGGCTCTTCAGCAGCTTCTCCAGCTCGAGGCCGAGCGAGAACGAGCGCAGCAACTGACCCTCGTCCTGCGGCACGCCCATGTTGGAAATGGTCATCGTCGCGTTGTTGCGGTAGGTGATGCAATTCACGCGGAAGGTGACGCGGAAGTCGCGCGGGCTGGTACGGTAGCCGGTGTATTCGCCGAAGGGGCCCTCCTCGACCTTGTAGTCGGGGCAGATCTCGCCTTCGAGGATGATCTCGGCGTCGGCCGGCACCTCCAGATCGTTGGTCTCGCACTTCACCAGCCTGACCGCCTCGCCGGCGAGCATGCCGGTCAGCTCCGGCTCGGGGATCGGCGAAGGTGCGCAGGCGGCCATGGCGGCCAGCGGCGACAGGCCGATGGCGGTGGCGAAGGGACAGGACTCGCCGCGCGGCAGGTAGTAGTCGTTCAGGGCCTTGCCGAGGTCGGAGAAGGGAAACACCGCGCCGGACATGGTTCGGCCGTCCCACATCATCTGCCGGTACATGCCCCAGTTCACGTCGCCGCGCACCGGATGCTTGGTCACCACCGCATGCCAGGTGCCGACGTAGCGGCCGCCGTCGCCGTCATGCACCAGCGGCACCGGCAGCCTGCACAGGTCGACGTCGGCGCCCTTCAGTATGTTCTCCTTGCAGGGGGCGTCCTTGCGGTCGACCAGCACCGGCGCGACCGGCTCGCCGTTGGTGCGCTTGACGTACTCCCGGCCGATTTCCGGCAGGGAAGACGCCGGGTCCATGCCCATCGAGATGGCCATGCGGCGGTAGGTCGACAGCGGCGCGCCGAAATAGGAGAAGCCCGGATAATCCTTGATCTTCTCCATGAAAGGCGCCGGCGCCGCCAGCTCGCAGGCGCGTCGCACGATGGCGCCGGCCTCGTTTTCCCAATCCACTTCCTGCTTGATGCGAACGGCGTCGCCGCTCTTCACGCAGGCCTCGATGAATTCACGATTGCTTCTGGGTGCAGCCACGTCTCGCCTCCTTGTGTTAAATCTTCGAAAGAATCTTGTCCCACTTGCCCTGGGCCTTGAGGATCATCTCGGCCGCCTCGCGCACGGCGCCGTAGCCGCCGCGCGCCTTGGTCACATACGCGGCGGCATCCTTCACCTCCTGCACGGCGTCGGCCACGGCGATCGGCAAACCGACCCGCTTCATCATCGACAGATCGACCAGGTCGTCGCCGACGTAGGCCACCTGGGCGTCGGTGATGTTCATTTCCTTCAGCATCACCTCGTAGGGCTCGGTCTTCTTCTTGATGCCCTCGTGGAAGTGCTTGATCTTCAGCTCCTCGGCGCGATGGCGCACGGCGCCGGACTTCTTCGAGGTGATGATGGCGACGTCGACGCCGGTCATCTGCAGGGCGACCACGCCGAAACCGTCCTTGATGTCGAAGTTGCGCTGTTCGACGCCGTTGTCGTCGATGACGATGCGGCCGTCGCTCATGACGCCATCGACGTCGAGAATGACCAGCTTGATATCCTTGGCTTTTTCCATTTGTCGTGTCCTCAGCCTATCCCGTACTCCGCCCAGCGGCTCTTCACCTTGGCCAGCGTCGCCTCGTCGAACTTCACCTCGACCGGCTTCTCCTTCCACTCGTAGGGGATGCAGGCGTCCATCAGGATGCGCGAGGTGGTGAGCTTGTCGGAGTTCGGATCCAGCGCCGGGTCGAGCGGCGTCGAGCGTCCGCGCTTGATGAGCTCGGTGCCGCGCATCGGGTCGTAGCGGCAGGACAGCGCCCAGATCACGCGCGGCAGGTCGTCGGCCTGGATGTCATCGTCCACCGTGATGACGCCCTTCATGCCGTAAGAGCCGGTGTTGCTGGCGATGACCGCATCGGCGACCTGGCGCGAGTGGCCGGGATAGGCCTGCTTGACCGACACCACCGTCCAGAAGCGGCCGGCGGATTCGGGCATGACGCAGACCGACTGGATGCCGGGGATCTTCATCTTCTCCAGCTCGGTCCACAGCGTCGCGGTGCGGGTGAAAGCGAGCAGCATGTGCACGTCGGTGACCGGGCGGCCCTGCCCGGTGGCCCAGAGGATGGGGTTGTTGCGGTGGAGGATCTGCTTCACCTCCAGCGCCGGCTTGTTGATGGTCTTGTACAGCTCGTCGGTGTAGTAGCCGGTGTATTCGGCGAAGGGGCCTTCCGGACGGAAGTTGTTCGGATCGATCTCGCCTTCGAGCAC
>JADFDL010000213.1 GCA_018262875.1 Rhodocyclaceae bacterium
GTTGTCGCGGAACACGCCGGGGACCATGTCCGGATCGGGAAGGTCGCGCGTGATGTGGGCGTGGATGCTGCGGATGAAGTCGAGATCCAGGCGCCAGCCGGGCGTGCGTGCGGCTTCCTGCGCGTGGTCGTAGGCCGCCTTGATGTTCACGGCGCGGCGCTGCTCGGTTTCCTTGACCTCCGCCGGGTCGAGCTGGAGCACCCGCGCGGTTTCCTCTTCGCTCAGCGTGCCGCCTTCGATGGTGTTGGTGCCGAACACGCTGCTGGCCACGACATCTTTTTCGAGCTGTCTGGCCACCTGGTTGAGCGGCGTCTTGATGAAGAGCTCGTGCGCGTCTTCCACCCGCTGCAGGGGCACGACCAAGTCCTCGAGGTCGACGCCGACCTGGAAGGTGAAGGGGCCGAACCGGTCGGTTTCGACCCTGAGCTGGCAGTTTGGCAGCGGTTTCATTGACTAAAAATGTCCTGAAAAATGTCCTCAGAAACTTATATAAACAACATTTATTAACAGTTAGCTATGTTATTTAAGCTTGAATTGCGTGACAAATAATGTCCATACATTGATAACATTTTAGGCGAATTTCCCGGACTGGCAACCTTTATCTTCCGGTGATGGCTGGTTTGACCATGCCCAATTGAGGCATTATCATGCCCAGAATGGGTACGAAATCCAAAACCCCTGCAGCGCCGGCCGGCCTTGCCGATGTCCTGTTTTCAGGCACGCAGCAGCGCGTGCTGGGCTGGCTCTTCGGCCAGCCGCAACGTAGCTATTACGCCAATGAGCTGATCGGGCTGGCGGGCTCGGGCTCGGGCGCGGTGCAGCGGGAACTGAAGCGGCTGGAGCAGAGCGGCCTGGTCACGGTGCATACGGTCGGCAACCAGAAGCACTATCAGGCGAATCCTGCCTCGCCGATCTTTGCGGAGCTGTGCGGCATCGTGCAGAAGACGGTCGGCCTCGCCGAGCCGCTGCGCGTCGCGCTGGCGCCGCTGGCGAAGAAGATCAAGGCGGCCTTTGTCTACGGCTCGGTGGCCAGGCGGGAAGATACGGCGACGAGCGACATCGACCTGATGCTGGTCAGCGACAAGCTGACCTACGCGGATGTTTTCGAGGCGCTGGAGACGGCCGGTGCCCGTCTGGGCCGCACGGTCAATCCGACCATCTACACGCGCAAGGAACTCGCCAGGCGCCGCGCCGAGGACAACGTCTTTGTCACGCGCGTGCTGGCGCAGCCGAAGCTCTGGCTGGTCGGAGGCGAAGATGATCTCGCCGCTTGAAAACCTGACCGGACCCGGCAAGCCGCTGAAGGCCGAGGGACCGGATGCGAAGGAGTTCGCCGGGCTGGTGCGTTCCGGCCTGGCGCGACTCGCGGATGCGGGCAATGCGGCGCTTTCGCTGGAGGGCCGCTTCGACCTCGCCTACAACGCGGCGCACGCGCTTTGCCTGGCGGCCTTGCGCCGGCATGGTTACCGTTCGGCCAATCGCTACATCGTGTTCCAGCTACTGCCGCACACGCTCGGCCTGGGGCCGGAGGTCTGGCGCGTGCTGGCCAAGTGCCACGACATGCGCAATCAGAGCGAATACGAAGGCATCCTGGATGTGGACGAGCGCATCGTCGTCGACCTGATCGCCGCCAGTCGTGCCGTCGCGGCGAAGCTCGATGTGCTGCCGCCCGTTGGCGGCACATGAGCGCTGATTGCCTCCCCCCACCCAACACCCTCTTCGGCCACCCCCTGCGCGGCCTCTGGTCGCTCGATCCCGGCATCCGCTTCCTCAACCACGGTTCCTTCGGCGCCGCGCCGCGTCATGTGCTCGCGGCGCTGGAGTTCATCGAGGCATTGGGCGTCGATTGCTACCAGTCGGAGCTGGTCGGGCAGGCGCGCGCGGCGGCAGACATCGTCGCCGATGCCTGGCGCGTGGCGCCGGGCGCGCCGCTCGGCATTCGGCATGTACGCGGCTATGGTGACGCTGCCGCTGCCGGTGGAGGAAGCCGGCAGCGAGGAAGCGGCGCGGCGCTGGCGCAAGCGGCTGCTCGACGAGCACCGCATCGAGGTGCCGCTGTTCGCGGTGAACGGCCGCCTCTGGCTGCGCTTCTCGGCGCAGGTGTACAACGAGCTGTCGGACTACGAGGCGCTGGCGCGGGTGTTTGGATAGGTGAATATATGCCGGCTATGACCGGCATTATTCTTGACATAAGCCGGTTATAGCCGGCACAATAAGCTCGTATAAGCAGGTTATAGCCTGCTCAAGGAGCGTCTGATGATTGATTCCGATAAGAAACTGAAGCGAATGCAGCTTTCCGATGCGCTGCAGGCTTACCCAAGCCCGGAAGCGGCCATGCTGCCGCGGGGTGGATGGGTGCGTGCGATCCGGGAAGCGCTGGGCATGACGCAAGCGCAACTGGGTGCGCGCGCCGGCATCAGCCGGCAATCGGTGCAGGATTTCGAGCGGGCCGAGGCCGATCGCCGCATTACGCTGGACAGCCTGGATCGCCTGGCGCGGGCGATGGGTTGTCGCGTGGCCTATGCGCTGGTGCCGGAGGGCGGCACGCTCGATGATCTGCGCGAGCGCCGCGCCGACGCGCTCGCCGAGGCCTTGCTGCAGCCGACCGACCATTCCATGAAGCTGGAGGCGCAAGGCGTGTCTGCGCCGGAACGCGAGCGCCAGCGCAAGTTGCTGGCCGAGTCACTGCTGAGGGGAAGCGCGCGCAAGCTATGGCAATGAATCTCGACTATCCGCCCGGCGCCACGCCGCTCGATCCCGACGAGGCGGCTGGGCTGATCCCCTCGCACATCGCCAACCACGGCCAGTTGAATGAATGGGAGATGGTGAACATCATCGAGGGGGAGCGATGGGCTTTCGGGCGGCGGCACAGGTATCTGCTCGGCAACGAGTTCGTCTGCGCCCTGCACAAGCGCATGTTCGGCAAGACCTGGCGCTGGGCGGGAAAATTCCGCACTACCGAGAAGAACATCGGTGTGGACCCGCTGCGCATCCAGCCGGCATTGCATGATCTATGCGAGGACGTGAAGATGCAGCTTGAGTGCAAGAGCTATCCGCTCGATGAAATCGCGGCGCGGTTCAGTCACCGGCTGGTGGCGATCCATCCCTTCGCGAACGGAAACGGCCGGTTGTCGCGAACCATGGCGGATTTGCTGCTGGCACAGCACGGCGCACCGCGTTTCACCTGGGGCGCGGGCAATCTGGTTGCCGACGGTGAAGTGCGGCAGCGCTATCTCGCTGCCCTTCGCGCGGCGGATGCGAAGGACTACGGCCCGCTGTTGGCGTTCGTGCGCTCGTGATCGGGTGTTTCATCGAGGCATTGGGTGTCGACTGCTACCAGTCGGAACTGCCTGGCGCGTGGCGCCGGGCGGCCGCGGGCGGGTGGGGCGGTTGTTAGGCGAGGCTCAGGCGAACAGCCAGGGCTGCGCGGCTTTGTGTTTCGCTTCGAAGGCCTTGATCTCGTCGGCGTGCTGCAGCGTCAGGCCGATCTCGTCGAGGCCGTTCAGCAGGCAGTGCTTGCGGTGCGGCGTGATGTCGAACTGGAACCACTCGCCGGCGGGGTTGCGCACGGTCTGCGTCTCGAGGTCGACGCGCAGCTTGTAACCCTTCTGCGCGGTGCACTCACGGAACAGTTGATCGACGATCGCGCCCGAGGCGACGATCGGCAGGATGCC
>JADFDL010000214.1 GCA_018262875.1 Rhodocyclaceae bacterium
GTGGCCTGGGTGGTCATGGCGTCCTGGCTGATCAAGCACCTGCTGCGCATCGACTATCGCATGCTCGGCCGGGAGAACATTCCCGATCGTCCCTCGGTGATTCTCTCGAAGCACCAGTCGGCCTGGGAAACCATCGTGCTGCAGAGGGTTTTTCCGTGGACGCTGTTCGTCTGGAAAAGCGAGCTCAAGCGGCTGCCCTTCTTCGGCTGGGCGCTGGCGGCCACGCCGATGATCTCGATCGAACGCAGCGGTGGCAAGGAGGCACTCCGGCAACTGGTGGAGCAGGGCCGATTGCGCCTCGGCCAGGGTTACTGGGTGATCATTTTTCCGGAAGGCACGCGCACGCCCATAGGCACCCATCGCCGCTACAAAATCGGCGGCGCCCACCTGGGGGTGGAAACCGGCGCGCCGGTGGTGCCGGTAGCGCTCGATTCGGGCGAATTCTGGAGTCGCCAGGCCTTCATCAAGTATCCCGGCACGATCACCGTCAGCATCGGTCCGGCGATTGACCCAACCGGGCTGTCGGCGGAAGATGTCAATGCGCGCGCGGAAGCTTGGATGGAAGCGGAAATGCACCGGATCTGCCCACACCGTTACGAACATGATGCAGCCCGACCTGCAGCTTGACTTGCCCCTCGGCGGCACGATGCCGGATGCGCCCGGCGGCCAGTATTCCCTTCAACTCGACGAACAGCCCCTGCCTTTTCGCTTGCGCCGCTCGCGTCGGGCCAGCGTGACACTGGCGGTGGACGAGCAGGGCCTGCAGGTGAGCGCGCCGCGCGGCATGGCTCTGCCGCAAATCGAACAGGCCATCCGCGAGGGCAGTCGCGCCATTTTCGGCAAGCTGGCCGGCAAGACTGCGGGAGCAGGCAAATTGTCGCTGCCAACGCGCTGGCAGGATGGCGTACGCTTCCCCTACCTCGGCTGCGAAGTCGTGCTGCGCCTCGATGGCGGGCGCGACAGGATTGAGTTGTGCGAAGGCAGGTTGCATCTACCCTTGCCGCCCGAGGCCGGCGAGAAGCAAGTCAAGGACAGCGTGCAGGGCTGGCTGCAGGCGCAGGCGCGGCAGGCCATCGAAGAACAACTGGAAGCCGGCTGCCGGCGCCTGGACATGCCGATGCCGCCCTGGCGGCTGTCCTTCGCCTCCGGCACTTGGGGCGGCGTCGATCCGGACGGGCGGCTGCGCCTTTCGTGGCGCCTGGTCCACATCGCGCCGAACGAAATTAGCAACGTGGCGTGCCGATTCCTGTCGCAACTCAAGGCTTCGACCCCGGCGCCGGAATTGTGGGCAGACGATGCTGCGCCTCTTCCAGCTTGAATTGCCGTTGTTCCGGCGCGCCGCACCGCCGCCGGCGGAGCAGACGCGTCACATTCAACTCGGCACGCGCATTGTCGATTACCGGCTGATTCGTTCGAGCCGGCGCACCCTCGGCATGACCATCGACCAGCGCGGCCTGCGCATCGGCGCCTCGCCGCGCACCTCGCTGTCCGACATCGAGCGTTTCCTGCGCCTCAACGCCGCCTGGGTGCTGAAGAAACTCGACGAGTGGCACGGCCATGGCCAGGCGCGCCACTTGGCGATCTGCGATGGTGCGCTGATTCCGGTGCTGGGCGAAGATTGCGTGGCGCGCATCGAGCCGGGCGCCAACCGCGTGCGCTGGGCCGGCCATACCCTGATCCTGCAAGCGCGCCCGGATGCCGATCTGCGGCAACTGGCACGCCGCGCCCTGCGCAATCGCGCCCTGGAAATTTTCAAGGAAAGGGCGGCGCATTACGCCGCGCAACTGCACCGGCCGCTGCCGCGCGTGGCGCTCTCCAACGCGCAGACGCGCTGGGGCAGTTGCAGCGAGAAGACCGGCATCCGCCTGTCGTGGCGGCTGATTCATGCGCCGCCGCGATTGCTGGATTACGTCGTGGCGCACGAAATGGCGCATCTCGTCGAGATGAATCATTCGCCGCGCTTCTGGGTGGTGGTGGAGCGGCTCTGCCCGGACTACCGTTCTGCACGCGATGAACTGAAGCGGCTGGCAGCAACCTGCCCGCAGATATAAAGGGAACAGACATGCGCATTCTGCACACCATGCTGCGGGTCGGCGATCTCGATCGGTCGCTCAAGTTCTATACCGAAGTGCTGGGCATGCGCCTGCTGCGACGCGCTGATTTTCCGGACGGGAAGTTCACCCTGGCCTTCGTCGGCTACCAAAGCGAGGTGGAGGGCGCGGTGCTGGAGCTGACCTTCAACTGGGGCGTGGATAAATACGACATTGGAACCGGTTACGGCCACGTCGCACTGGAAGTGGATGACGCCTATGCGGCCTGCGACGAAATCAAGCGTCGTGGAGGCACAGTGACGCGCGAGGCCGGACCGATGAAGCATGACAGCACGGTCATCGCCTTCGTGCAGGATCCGGACGGCTACAGGATCGAATTGATTCAAAAGAAGGCGCGCTGAAGCGCAACCCTCAGGCATTCTTGGCTGCCCAGCGGGCGGCACTGTGGCGCTGCCACAGGAATGCGGGTTGTTCGACGTACCGATGGAGCAGGGCTCCGGCAAGAATGCTGGCGCTCCAGGCCAGGAGCAGGCCGAAGGCATTGATGAGCGGATCGCCGGGTGCAAAGCGCGCAAACGCCGCATTGATGGCCAGGCAGACCGGATAGTTGGCAAGAAACACCGAGTAGGAGATGCGTCCGAGGAAGGCAAGTGGCCGCACGTCGAGCCGTCGCTGCGCAACAGCGGAACGGTGGGTGCATCCGAGCAGCAGGGCGACAAGAAGCGCCACGGCGATGCGGCTGCGGAAATCCACCAGCAACGCCGCCAGCCCCATGGCCGCAACCAGGCCCAGCCAGAAGAGCCGGCGCTCTCGCCCGGAAGCCCAGAACGCCAGCACTCCCAACCCATAGGCGCCGAAGAAATAGAGCGCCCAGTTGTCCCAAGCCGCATCCCGGTTGAAGTGGAAGAGGGATGCGATGGTCAGCGCAGACACGAGTACCGGCGCCGGGTGCCGGCAGGCGCCCGCGGCAGGGGCACGCCGGGCCAGCCAGAGCAGGGCGACCATCAGGACGAAGAGCTGGAAGTCGATGGCCACGTACCAGACACCGGCCGATAGCGCCTCGTAGCCAAGCAGGTTTTGCAGCAGCAGAACGTGTGCCAGGAGTTGCGGCATGTCGGCCGTGGCTGGAACCGATGATTCGAGCGGCATCCAGGCGCGTGCAATGGCGGCGCAGACGATAGCCAGGCCGATCGCCGCGAACATGGGCAGGATCAGGCGGCTATAACGGTTCCATGCGAGGGGCAAGGGATGCGTGAACTGCGCCGCACCGCGTGGCGCCAGGCTTCTGGCGGCAAGAAATCCGCCGACGACGAGGAATACCTGCACGGCGATGCGGGCGTCTTCGTAGAGCCATTTGAAAAATGCCGGTGCCAGGTCGTGTGCCACATCCGACATCGGGCCGTAGAAGGCCAGGTGATGCAGTACGATGAGCTGCGAGGCCGCCGCCTTGAGGGCGTCGATGAGGGGCATGCGGGATTGGCTTGCACTCATCGGACGGCGTCTTTTTGCTTGTTGGTGGGCCGTGTTGGACTCGAACCAACGACCAAGGGATTATGAGTCCCCTGCTCTAACCAACTGAGCTAACGGCCCTGGGGCGGATGATACAGAAACGGCAGCCTGGGC
>JADFDL010000215.1 GCA_018262875.1 Rhodocyclaceae bacterium
GGCGAAGCGCTGTGCCGAGTAGGGCAGCGGCGGCAGTTCCAGCAAGGTGCGCAGGTCGCCCGTGCCGAACAGCAGCAGCTCGGGATTGAGCTGCGCGAGCAGCCACAGGCCGAGCAGCACCAGGCCGGAGTCCGCGCCATGGCCGCGCACGACGAGCCGCGTGCGCAGGCGGTGCAGGCGTCCGCCGTCGACCAGTTCGCGGCCCCAGTTCATGCCTCCTGCCGCGCCGATCATCGCGCCGATGGCGTTGCAGGCCAGGTCGATGTTGGAGGGCACCCGGCTGGGCAGGAAATTCTGCAGCGTTTCCAGCGCCAGGCTGAGGCCGCCGCCGGCCAGCGCGGCAAGCAGCGCCGCCGCGGCGACGCCCAGCCGCATCTGCAGCGCCGGCACGAGCAGGAAGCCGAGCGGCACATAGGCGAAGATGTTGGCCGCCAGGTCGAAGCCGGTGTAGTAGCGCGGCCAGGCGGCCGAGAGGAAGTCGAAGACCGGCACGCCGTTGTCGCGCCAGCCGGACAGCGGGTGCAGGCTGGCATAGGCCACCAGCAGCGCATAGGCGACGGCGAGATACAGCGCGAGCGGGGAACCGTGGCGGTTGGTCATGATTGCGCAGAATAGCTTGTTCGGGGCGCCAGCACATTCAGCTCGATGGCGAAGAAGGCCGCCAGCCAGAGCGCCGCATCCCAGGCGTCCAGCCATTCGCCGCGCCAGGCCCAGACCGGCACCAGCATGAGCAGCGCGGCATAGAGCACGACGGCGACGATCAGGAAGGACTCGCGCCGCCGCCCCATCGCCGCCGGAAAGCGCACCTCGATCTCGAGGAGGAGCACCACGGCAAGCCACAGCCCGGCGTTCGCCGCATCGAGCCACTCCCCTTCGATCAGGTAGCCGGCCGCTGCTGCCAGCACGCCTGCCGCGGCGGCGAGGCGCAGGCCATGGATGATTTGCCGCTGCCGCGCCGACAGCCGCCCGCCGTGCGCCGTCTCGATCTCGAAGAGCACCAGCAGGACGAGCCACGCGGCGGCGTCGACGAGCTCGCTCGGCCGGCCGAGCAGGGCATACAGGGTGAGGTTCGCCGCCAGCAGCGCGAAGGTCGCGGCCTTGAAGCGGTGGAAGGCGGTCTGGGTCGTCATGGCGCTGTATCGGACTGTGTGGGAGCGGCGTACTCGCCGTGATATTGGCGGTTGCTATCGCGGCGAGTACGCCGCTCCCACATGCTCAATGCGGCTTGTGCGGGTGTTCGCCGTCGTGCGGCACGTGGTGTGTCTGCGCCGCGGCGTGGTGGCCGTGGAGGGACGGCGCGGGGCTCGGCCGGCCCGTCCACTGCGGCAGCAGCGAGCCGAGAACCATGCCGCCGGCCGAGACGAAGAGGCCGATCAATTGCGGCGGCACCAGGCTTTCGGCGACGAGGAACTCCACCATCAGCCAGCTGCCCAGCCCGGCGATGGTGGCGAACAGCGCCCCCTGCGTCGTCGCGCGCTTCCAGAAGGCGCCGAAGAACAGCGGCACGAAGGCGCCGGCCAGCGTCACCTTGTAGGCGTTCTCCACCATCTTGAAGATCGACGACTGCGAGTTCAGCGCGAAGGCCAGCACCACGCCGGCGAAGCAGACGATGGTGGCGCGCATCAGCCAGAGGAAGCGGTGGTCGCCCATGCGCGGGAAGAAGCCCTTCACGACGTTCTCGGCGAAGGTCACCGAGGGCGCCAGCAGCGTCGCCGACGAGCAGCTCATGATGGCCGAGAGCACCGCGCCGAAGAACACCACCTGGGCGAACACCGGCATGTACGTCAGCACCAGCGTCGGCAGGATCAATTGCGAGTCCCTCTCCAGCAGATCGTTGAACACCGCCGGGTCGATCAGCGTCGCCGAGTAGGCAAGGAACATCGGCACGAAGGTGAACAGGAAGTAGGTCGAGCCGCCGAGGATCGAGCCGCCGACGGCGATCTTCGCGCTTTTCGCCGAGGTGATGCGCTGGAAGACATCCTGCTGCGGAATCGAGCCGAGCATCATCGTCACCCAGGCGCCGATGAAAGTCAGCCACATGGCCAGGTCCGCCGGTGGAAAGAAGTCCAGCTTGCCGGCGGCGCTGGCGTGCGCGATCACCGGCGCCACGCCGCCGGTCATGCCCGACACCACGTAGCCGATGTAGAGCATGCCGCCCATGATGACGCCCATCTGCACGAAATCGAGCACCGCCACCGCGAACATGCCGCCGAAAGTGGTGTAGGTCAGCACGATGGCCGTGCCGATGACCATGCCCATTTCCGGGCTCACCGCGCCGTTCGTCACCACATTGAAGATCAGCCCGAGCGCCTTGATCTGCGCCGACACCCAGCCGAGGTAGGAGGCGACGATGCACAGCGTGGTGATGACCTCCACCGTGCGGTTGTAGCGCATGCGGTAGTAGTCGCCGATGGTGAGGATGTTCAGCTTGTAGAGCTGGGTGGCGAAGAAGAAGCCGGCGATGACCAGGCACAGCGACGAGCCGAAGGGGTCGGCCACCACGCCGCGCAGGCCGTCCTTGACGAAGGTCGCCGAGATGCCGAATACCGCCTCCGCGCCGAACCAGGTGGCGAACACCGTGGCGGTGACCACCGGCAGCGGCAGGTGGCGGCCGGCTACCGCGAAGTCCTTGGTGTTCTTGACGCGCGTGGCGGCGACGAGGCCGATGCCGATCGACACCAGCAGGTAGAGGATGACGAAGGTCAGCAGCATGGCGAAAAGTCAGTCTGCAGGGGACGGCGAATTATAGCGAAACCCGCACTGTGGGAGCGGCGTCCACGCCGCGAATTGGCGCTGATATCGCGGCGTGGACGCCGCTCCCACATGCGGGTTCATAGCTATCCGCCGAGGGATACCAGCTGCACGAGGAGAATCGCCGCCAGCAGCGCCGCCGCCGCCCACAGCAGTCCCGTCTGCCGCTGCTGTTCCTCCCGCAGCCGGGCGAGGTCCTGCTGCAGCGCGCGCAGCGGCTCCTGGTCGAGCGCGCGGTGCAGCAGGCGCGGCAATTGCGGCAGCAGCATGGCCCATTGCGGCGCCTCGCGCTTCAGGTTGTTTGCGAGGCCCTTCAGGCCGACGCGCTCCTGCATCCAGCGTTCGAGGAAGGGCTTCGCCGTGGTCCACAGGTCCAGCTCCGGGTCGAGCTGGCGGCCGAGGCCCTCGATGTTGAGCAGCGTCTTCTGCAGCATCACCAGCTGCGGCTGGATCTCGACGTTGAAGCGCCGCCCGGTCTGGAACAGGCGCAGCAGCGTCTTGCCGAAGGAGATGTCCTTCAACGGCCGGTCGAACACCGGCTCGCAGACGGCGCGGATGCCCGCCTCGAACTCGTCGAGGCGCGTGTCGGCCGGCACCCAGCCGGCGTCGATGTGCGCCTGCGCCACCATCTTGTAGTCGCGGCGGAAGAAGCCGAGGAAGTTCTTCGCCAGGTAGCTCTGGTCGACCTCGGTCAGCGTGCCCATGATGCCGAAGTCGAGGGCGACGTACTGCCCGGCCGGCGTGACCAGGATGTTGCCCGGGTGCATGTCGGCGTGGAAGAAGCCGTCGCGGAACACCTGGGTGAAGAAGATCTCCACGCCGGCGCGGGACAGGGCCTTCAGGTCGACGCCGCCGGCCCGCAACGCCTCGATCTGGCCGATCGGCGTGCCGTGCAT